>NZ_JARVXG010000038.1:0-12500 GCF_029848115.1 Methanobacterium formicicum
ATTTAACCCCCAAGTTTTTGACAGAGCCGGAAATAGTTAGAATTATATGTTAATAAGAATAAATCTTTTGATATCCTTTTTATTTGAGAATACTACTAACTGTAAATGCTCTATCCCAATAAGTAAAATGAGGAGTAATGAACTTGAAGATCTCGGAAATGGTCAATGACAAACGTTTGAATATAGGATTGCCCAGTAATTACATTATAACCCTTATTGTATACCTTTTAGCCCTGATTGCGGCCGAACTTTTAACCACTTATGTTAACAAGATATGGGGCCTGTCCTTACACACCATTATTCTATTTGCACTCTTGGTGAACGCGTCAATGGTGGAATCACCTGATTTTGCCAACCTGCTGCGGAGTTTGATGCCCATACCCATTATACGTGTGGTTGGTCTTTCCATTCCCATGATGCAGATCCAGCCTCTCTACTGGTTCCCCATAGTGGCTATACCACTATTTGCCGCCTCTATAATTCTCATGCGTAACCAGGGCCTGTCCCTGAAGGATGTAGGAATGACCTTAGGAGGTAATATAAAACTACAAGCCCTCATTGCTGCTACGGGATTTTTTTCCGGGATTATAGAGTTTTTCATCCTCAAGCCAGCACCCCTTATCGAACAGTTCACCCCGGCCCTTCTTCTTGGGGCCTTCTTTATACTCTTGATATCCACTGGACTGGCTGAAGAATTGCTGTTCAGGGGAATCCTCCAGACCAATGTTACCAAAATGTTCGGAACAGTATTCGCTCTCCTTTACACGTCCCTGGTGTTTACCACCATGCACATAGGCTGGATATACTTTTCTGACCTGGTCTTCGTGTTCAGCGTGGCCATGTTCTATGGTTACTGCCTTATAAAAACCAAATCAATAGTGGGAATCACGGTAGCTCACGGAATATCCAATTCCATGTTGTTCCTGGTAATGCCCTTCGTTAATTTAGCAGCTTTCGGTATATTTTAACCCTTTTCAATTTTTATTTTAATTTTTCAATTAAATTCAAAAAAGAAAAACTTCATTAAGAAAAATAGAAAAATTAAACCCCTCCAAATATGGAAGGGTGGCTTCTTTTAATTTATTAAATATACTTCAACCCTTATTCTCCTTCACCCTTCCGGTATTCATGGGTGAAGTGTGCATCGTAGAGCTTGGATGGAGTTACCTCATCTATACCAAGCACGTCCCCCACTACAATAAGGGCGGTCTTGGTTATTCCAGCATCCTTTACCCGGTCGGCTATGTCCTCCAGGGTGCCCCTGACTATTTTCTCGTCTTCCCAGCTGGCCTTCTGGACCACGGCCACCGGGGTCTCCGGGTCGTAGAAGGTCAATAGTTCAGCCACTACCTTGGCGATCATGTGCACTCCCAGGAATATACACATGGTGGCCCGGTGCTCGGCCAGGCGGAAGATGGCCTCACGATCCGGTTTGGGTGTGCGCCCGGCGGGACGGGTGATGATGACTGTCTGGGAAACCTCGGGCTGGGTCAGCTCGGCTTCCAGTGCCGCAGCCGAGGCAAACAATGAACTAACACCAGGGATGATTTCATAAGGCACCTTTTCCGACTTGAGGTACTGTATCTGTTCGGCTATGGCCCCGTAGATTGCCGGGTCACCAGTGTGCACCCTAGCCACCAGTTTACCGGCCTGGGCAGATTCTGCCATCATCTGAACTATTTCATCCAGGTTCATCTGGGCGCTGTTGTGTATTTCTGCTCCTTCTTTGGCTTCGGATAAGACCTGGGGGTTTACCAGGGACCCGGCGTATATGATGAGGTCTGCCTTTTCAATTACCTTGGCGGCTTTGATGGTAAGTAGTTCCGGGTCTCCCGGACCGGCTCCAATAAAAATTACTTTGCCCTGCATGTTAAATCACTCCTAGTAATCTTTAACTTATTGATTTTAAAATATTTACCACTTTAAATCTAGTACAGTCAATCTATCAAATTTAGTTATCCCACTATTAATCTATAATTTTCAAAAAGGTCTACTACGTAGGAACTTTCATCTTTACTTAATTGAGTTGTCAGTTTATTTATATAATTTATCAGTTACCGTTCCTTTGAATTAAGTTATTTTTCATTATTAAGAAATCAATGAATACACCCAGTAAAAAATCTATTTTAGTAAGTTATCACGGCCTTACTTTAATATAATTTGCTTGATTCCAGGATGAAACAATACACCCTTCTAATTTTCGTTTAACAATGTTTATTAAAAGGTTCGTAAAATATTAGGGATAGACAATTAGTCTTAAGAGTGGTGAATATATTGATCACCCTACATTTTAAAATCAACTTAAAAGGAGGTGAAAAACACGAAAAAACAAGCCACAACTAAATTTTTGATTCCAATGATCATTTTAGTTATAGCTCTGGTCCTCGGAGTAGGTAGTGTGGCCGCGGCCAGCGAAGATAACACCAGTCAAGCCAACAACTCCACCAGTATAACCACTGCCCCAGAATTAACCGAAACTCAAACTGACAACACCGTAAACAGTGATCCAGCCACTCCCGCCGACCCTCAGATCTGGCGTGACGGGGCTCCCGTAGCCCGTGGAGGACACCCCGCTGGTTATCAGTACTCCACCATTGCCGAGGCCATTAACGATGCCCTGGACGGGGACACCATAATGCTGGAATCTGGTGCAGTTTTCCATGAACAGCTAACTGTGGGTAAAAGTCTGACCTTCAATGTACTGGACCAGGACCCGGCCACCCTTAACGGCAGCACCTTCTCCGGATCCATACTCACCATCAACCCCGGGGTGACAGTGTACCTGTACAATTTAATATTCACTGATGGGAATACTGGTGACTCTGGTGGTGCCATATTCAATATGGGCACCTTAACTGCTGAAAACTGTACCTTTACCCATAACACCGCTAGCAATAATGGTGGTGCAATATGTAACTGGCAGAGTACCGTTGCTCTAACTAACTGTACCTTTGTGGGTAACCAGGGTTACCTCGGTGGTGCTATCCTGAGTTTTATGAGTTCTAATCCCTTTTCGATTACCGGGTGTACTTTCACTGATAACATAGCAACCGAAGGTGCCGCTATCAACAACAATATAGGTAGTACTGTTATCATTGCTGATAGTAATTTCACGGGTAACCATGCCGATGTCGGGGGAGCTATCATAAACTGGGGAGTTTTAAGCATAACTGGCAGTAACCTGGAAAACAACAGTGCAAACTTTGGTGGTGCCTTCTATATCTGGGCCACCGGTGTTACCACCACCGCCCATTTTAACCGCATCGTGGGGAACACCGCACCTAATGGTAATGCTATTTACTGCAGTGGAAGTACGATAGACGCCACCCACAACTGGTGGGGTAACAACACTCCTGACTTTAGCAGTCTGTTCACCGTGGTCAGCGGTGGCTCAGTAAACGCTGATCCCTGGATGATCCTGCAGGTAACTACCAATCCCGGAGCCATCAACAACAGTGAAAATTCCCAGGTAACTGTGGATTTACTCCACGATTCAACCTACGACCCGGCAAACCCCGAGGCATCCTACCATGACCCATCCTTAGGACATGTACCTGATAAGCTACCCATCTTACTAAACCTGAGCTGGGGAAGTTTCACTGACCCAGTAATCTCACACACCATCACCAGTTACCTGGTAAATGGTACAACTACGGCTACCTTCTATGCTAATGAAGGAAAAGCACCCACAGACCCGGTAACAGTTAACGCCACGTTAGATAGTTATCCGGCATCAGGTACCATCGAAGTCGAGCCGGTAAGCAACCTATCCATCACTTTAAACGGCCCGGCAACAGTTAGTGCAGGTAAAACCATCACCTACACCGTCACCTTCACCAACAGTGGCCTTGATGATGCGGAGAACGTGAACCTAACTGATAACTTACCTCCAGGTCTCTACAATATCCGGTGGACTGCAGTTTACAGTGGAGGGGCTTCTGGTCCTGCCTCTGGTACAGGTAATTTGAACCTGAATCTGGGAACTGTCCCGGCAAATGGTATGGTTACCATTACCGTAACTGCCGATGTACCCTCATCAACTGTAGAGGGCACAGTGTTAACCAACATGGTAACCGTAGCTTCCACTACCGGTACTACCCGTGATGCCACAGCCACTACTACGGTAACCGGTTATAGTGAGAATTCAGACCCGGCAACAGTCAACGCTGCTACCAGCGAAAAGACCATCCCAATGCAGACTACCGGAGTTCCAATAGCCGGAATAGTTCTGTCTATTCTGATGGTGCTGGGCGGATTCATTGGTGCCCAAAAAAGAGAATAAATCAGGGATTTTTTGGTAAATCCCTTTTCCCCCATTTTTTTTAGTCAATTAAAATCAAATATAAGCCTCTTTGAAGCTATTTTAAAAAAAGATTATTTAAAAAAAATGACACGTTCTGGATTCCATTCAGTTTTCTTTTAAAGTTCAAACTTCCTTTCTTCCAGTTCTATGGACCCGTAGGGGCATTCCTGTATGCATATTTCACAGCATCCACAGCTGGCCGGGTCAATGACTGCCTGTTCATTCTCATTTAGGGTTACGGTGTCTATTCCGATCTGTACCTGGGGGCAGTGCTTGATGCATTCGTGCTGGCATTCATCGGCTTCACAGGTTTCATGGTCCACCACGGCGGACTTCATGGAGAAGCCCAGTGCCCGGCGCACAGCTTCCTTGACCTGGTATCCTGCCAGGTGGAGTATGGTGTCCCCCACCGCGGGGTCGGTGGACATGCTGGCGTTACAGGGGTAGTTGTGCAGTTTGGTCCCGGATTCCAGTTCTGCTTCCTCGGCGGGTAGTCCCTCAATGTTCTCGGCTATGAAGTGGGTGCTGCCACAGGGGGCAGTGCGGATTACTTTAACCTTCTTTATGAGGCCGTCGGATTCTATTTCCAGTTGGGGTCTTCCAAATTGTTCAGCGAATTCATCGATGTAGGTGTCGCCCACTGGTTCCAGGGAACAGAAGGGTTTGGGGAATACTATCTTAATTTCTGGGGCGGATTCTTCTATCTCCCGTTGCAGTCCCGGTGGTATCTGTGCCGGGTCGTGTATGGGTATGATCACTGATTGGGCACCGCTTTCCCGGGCGATGATGGGTACGATCATATTGATATCCCCAAATAGACCCACGGCCAGGATTAAATCCGCCTGAGGTATGGATTTAGGTACGTACTGTTCAAAGTCATCTATGAACTCGGGGAGATCCTCGGGGATCTCCTCCAGACCCACCATGCTACTGGCCAGTCCCATTTCAGCCAGACTGTTGACAATTCGACTGCCATACTTCCCTGAACTTATTATGTAAAGTTTCATAGTATTCCTCTCTGCCCATTTTAGTTTTATACTCAATCGAGTTAAAAGAACACTCTAAGTAATTAGTCCTATATTTTATAGTCCTTAATAAATTAGTTGATATTATCGCCAGGTTGACATCTTTAAAAATGCTCCAGTTTAAGGAGTATTCCAAAGTGTCCATTATCAAGGGGCTCCATTTAAGGGTGCTCCCTTATCACAGGGATACATTTTCTAAAATTTGGTAACATACATTTATTTTTAAGCGGTTTAAATCATTAAAACTTGAAAAAAATAGGTAAATGAAGAGTATAGATTTATTTTATTCCTTCCGGGTGCAGAGGTTATTCCTTTAAGGCCCAGTAACACCTTTTAGGGGAGATGATGGTTTCATCTTTTTTGAGTTCTTTCATTATTTTGTCAACTTCTTTTTTATCCACACCTGATATCTGGCTGACTTTAGTGGCATTTAAAGGTTCTTCAGAGTCTTTGAATGCTTTAATTACCTTTTCTTTGTTATCCATTCATATCACCTCTTAGATTATTCCCTTTGAATCCATATAATATTTTTCACGAACAGTTCGAGTGGAAACTATGCCCTGATACAATTGATTCATTCAATTGATCCAAAACGTCTTCTGCTTCTAAATCCCCGAGATTTAAATTATTCCAGTGGAAATGGTCCGTTTTTTATTTCAATGGCGTCCAGTGGACATTCCTTCAGGCATATCTCACAGTAGCCACATGTGGCCGGGTCAATGAAGGCCTTCTTATCTCCACGGAGGGTTATGGTATCCAAGCCAATAAGTACCTGGGGGCAGCTTTTAATACACTCTTCCTGGCATTTTTCACGGTTGCACTTTTCCGGTTCCACCACTGCTGATTTAATGGCGTATCCCAGGCCCCTTTTAACTGCTTCCTTGATCTGGTAGCTGGCCAGGTGCATACTGGTGTCCCCCACTGCCGGGTCAGTGCTGATGCTGGCGTTGCAGGGGTAGTTGTGCAGTTTGTGGGCGGCCACCAGTTCGGCCTCTTCACTGGGTGTGCTCCACAGTCCCTTGGCAATGTAGTTGGTTGAACCGCAGGGTGCGCCCCGCAGGACTTTCACCTTCTTTATGTACCGGTCGGCCTTGATTACCAGCTGGGGTTTGCCGAATTTACTGGCAAACTCATCGATACAGGGGTCACCCATGGCCTGCAGTGAGCAGAATGGTTTGGGAAACACGAAATTCACGTGGGGCGCTGCTTCCTGGATCTCCTGCTGCAGTCCGGGGGGCATCTGCTGGGGGTCGTAAACCGGTATGATGGCCGAGCTTGCTCCGGTTTTACGGGCCACCTCGGGTACCACCATGTTGATGTCCCCGGAGAGTCCCACCGCTATAATCAGGTCCGCCGGGGGCAGGTTCTGGGGCACGTAACAGGCATAGTCCTCTATAAAATCAGGCAGATCCTCGGGGAATTCTTCCATCCCCACAATATCCCCGGCCATTCCATGCTCCGCCAGGTTATTAACCACCCTGCTCCCGTATTTACCCGAGATTAGAAGGTAGAGTTTCATTTTTCCCTCCAATTTATATTAAAGGTGTTATTTTATTGCTCTTATTCCTTTCAGTGTAATTTGGGATTTATTCAGTGATTCAATGGAATTCTATTCGGTAAATTAAGTATTGATTGGATTTATTTACTGTATTTAATCCATTTAAATCCATTTAATCATCATCAAGTTTGCGGCATTTGAAGATGACGGTACCTCCGTCGGTGTATGGTTTTCCCGGGTCAACACATTGCAGGTAGGCGTGGTCTTCATCACCTTCACTGGTGAGTCCCAGGGCCAGGGGTATCCAGTCATGTTCCAGGATAGTGGTGTAGTGTAAAATAGTGGATAGGGCGTGGGTGCAGAGGGCGTCGGTTTTATCCAGGTCTATCTCCGGATCCTTGATGGTGATGCGGTCACCCTCCTGGTAAACCGGGCAGTGCCCCTTTATTTCATGGACAGTAATCTCCAACATAATTGGTCCCCATTCCAAGATTAACTTGTTTAGTATTTTTGTACTCCCGGGTAAATAACCCTTGAGTAATTGGGTGGAGGAGTAATGATTAAAAATTAAAATAGGATATAGGGGTAATTTTATGGATTTGTTGGATCCTAAACAATAGGAATTAAAATAGGATTTTGAGCATTAAAATAATAAAAAAGAGTAAAGTTGGGTTTTAACCCACTTTTACATTTATCTGCCTTACATTAATTCTTCCCGGAGGTCAATGGTATCGGTCAGGTCTGGTCCGGTACTGATTATAGTCACCGGGACCTTGGTCTCGTTTTCTATTTCTTCCACAAACCTTTTGACTTCACCGGAAAGGTCACTGTAATCAGTCACCCTTTCACAGGAGGGGTATAACCGGTCCACACAGGTCAGTGCTATCTGGGTAGCACCGTTTATCATACAGGATTCCCGGGCCATTTCCATGTCGAAGATTCCCACTCTTCGCCTTCGGCCGGTGACTGTCCCGTATTCTTCGATGTCCATCTTTTCTGCTTCTTCCTGGGTTATCTCGGAGGGGAATGGTCCTTCTCCTACCCGGGTGATGTAGGATTTGAAAACTACAATAACATCATCAATACGAGTGGGTCCTACACCAACATCAGCCGCAGCTGAGGAGGCAGTGGTGTCCTTACTGGTTACAAAGGGGTAGGTTCCGTAGTAGAGTGACAGTCCAAAACCCTGTGATCCTTCAATGAACACGTCGCGTCCTTCATCCAGGGCGGTGTTCACCTCTAAAGGCACGTCTGCCACGTATCCGTCCATGGAGTCCACGTCTATGGCCTGTTTAATGGTTCTGAGTGCCCGGTCACGGTTGGCTGGTCCGCAGCCAGTACCGGTACTTCCAATCTTCTTGAATAGGTGATCGGATCCCTTGTCCTGTTCCTTGTGTTCTTCTTCAATTATGGCGCAGCGATAATCAGCGAAGGTCCTGGTTTTTACCTGGTACTTGTTCAGGTAGTCCAGTTCATGGTGGAATACTGCTGGGTCCACCAGTACACCGGCACCTATAAGGAGTCGTGCTCCAGTGTGGACGAAACCTGATGGGATCATCCGCAGCCCATATTTTTCTCCGTTGAATTCTACTGAATGGCCTGCGTTGGGACCTACTCCAGCCCGGGCAATGATCTCCGGTTTGTCCTGGTTACAGAGGTAGGTGATGCATTTTCCTTTACCTTCATCTCCCCAGGCTCCGCCTACTAATATATTGCATGTCATAGTGATCAATCCTCTCGATGATTTTAACCTCTTTTATATTGTCAACAGGCGCTTAAAAAGATTTTCCCAAAGGTAAGATAAGGGAAAAATGGCTTTTAAAAGCACCACACCATGTTATTAGGTCTTTGATTTAGTTATACCGTGAGTATTACCTTTTACTAGTGGGGTTTGTTTCCCTGGGTTATGATCCTTTCAAAGAGTTCCGGGGTGTACTTGCGCTGCATGGACACCAGTATGTGCTGGTCCAGGGCTTCCTCCAGTATCTCCACCGTCATCTTATCCTCACCCCGCCTGATGCGTATGGCCTGGGCTATCTGGGCTATGTCCCGGGCGTGGGCGAAGGTGGGTTTCAGGTTTTCTCCCCCATCCAGATAGGGGATGTACACATTCCGGAAGCGTTCCAGTACATCCTGGTCGTAGTCCTCCTTCAACTTGTCCAGGTTACGTTTGAAAACCTCCACGATCTCCTCGGGACTGGGCACCTCCAGAAAGACGTGCAGGGGTGCACGTCGCAGGTGGGCCTCGTCTATGATGGTTATCTCCAGGTTGGTGGACAGGGCCGGTATGAAGTGGGTGTGCACAATCACCGGGGCCCCTTTAACGTAGATAACATCCCTCTTGTTTTCCAGGGGCACGATCATCCGGTTCAGGAGGACGTTGGGGTCCTCGTTCTGTCTTCCCAAATCGTCCAGGAGGAGTACTCCTCCGTTGGCCTTGATTATGGGTGAGGTCTCGTACACCCCCTTGTTGGGGTTGTAGAGTGTTTCCATTTTCTCGGTGCTGAGCTCGGAACCAGTGAACACAAAGGGTGCGTAGATCTTGGCCCAGCGAGGGTCTCCGGGTTGTTCTGGTCGGAGCTTGTGGAAGTCCGGGTCCAGTAACTGTATTATGTTACCGCTGAACTCGATGTAGCGGGGTATGATAATGGGGGGTAATATTTCCGACATTTTACTGGTGAGGAAGGTTTTACCGGTTCCAGGTGGTCCGTAGATGAAGAATCCTTTACCTCCAATGGCTGACTCAGTGAGTACCTTCTTGGGGTAGGCCATTCCCACCACCTCGCGGAAGGCCTTCTCCACCACCTCGTGGGGTATGTCTATGGGGTAGCGTCCCTGGAGCTGAACTTCCATGATCTTGAAGTACTCATCGTAGGTTACCGGGGCCGTTCCCATGTAGGGGTTTTCATTCATGAGCTTGGCTGCCTTGAGGTGGCCCTGTTTCTTGATGGTGTACTCCACACTGGCAAAGAGGAATCCTCCGGCGGTCTGGGCCACCAGGTCCTCCTTTTCCATGGCTTTAAGGCACTGTTCCAGTATGTCCACGTGGAGTCCAGTGATTTCGTGGATCTGCTGCACCTTGATGTTACCGTAGGTGTTTATGATCTTCAGAATGAGGTTCTGTATGAAACCCTTTTCCAGGTCTATTTCATCCAGTGCTTTGGGTTCTTCCAGTACCTGGAAGAGTTTCTGCATTTTAACATCATGATAATAATCTGTTTCCATTTAAATACCGCCAATAATATAGGGAATTTCCGGTTTTAATCTCGTAGTACTGTTACAACCCTTATTTTCGTGTCAGATTATCTTCATACGCCGAGTATTAATTTTGTTTTTCCTTGCAGTTAAAACTTCACATCACAGACACTAATGGTTTGCCCACTTTTTAGTGACGTATTTCACATTATTTTTAAGAATATTGACCAACCATGGGGATAAACCAGGAAAAATCACGTACCAGTATTACTGATGGTTGAAAATAGAGTAAGAATGGGTTAAGTGGAACTGGGTTTGATTTTAGGATATTTAATCCAGGTAATGAGGATATTTGATCATTGAAAATATATTTTAATGAATTTTTTTTTTTGATTTTAGAAGAATTTTTTAGAATTTTATAAGAAATTTAGATATAAAATGAATTTTTAAAGGATTTAAAATAAATCTTAGGGTTCAAAAAATGAATTTAGGTTTTTAGAAAAAAATTAAGGTTTTTAAAAAAGAATTTAGCATTTAAATGAAATTTAAAAAGGAATGCAAATGGGGGGTGAAATTTAAAATAAAAAAGAAAATAAATTAAGAGGTTAACTTCTACACCGTTAAAGCCATTATTTATGGGCGTAGTAGAACCTGAACTTCCCATCTTCTTTCTGGTCCAGTCGGGCGAATCCTATTCTCTCCAGCTGCACCACGTCATCCACTTCCACTAGGGATATGGATTCATCAGCATACCCGGAAACAATGGTGGCATCGGGCATTACCAGTTCTGTTTCCACAGCCTTGGTGGCTGGTACCCACTGCACTATCCGGGCCTTAGCTTCCCGGGCCTCGTCTAGGCCTTCACTGTGGTATTGGGCCTGTCCATCCTGGAAGGTGATGTTCACGGCATCCATCAACCGTAGGACTTCATCTGGCTTGGTAGGTATGTCTTCACTGTCCAGGTAGACTCTTCCGTCGAAGTTCAGGGCACGCATTCCCCGGTCCAGGTGGTCGGGGTGGAGTGGTCTTTCCACGGTTTTAAGGAGTGATTCTGGTACACCCTCTATTTCCACCAGCTGGGGGTGGGCCACCATGAAGTAACGGTTGGCCTTCTCTTCCAGGAAGGTGCGGTTGAGTCCGTAGATCTTCTTCCAGCTCACGGCGGTGTCCGCCATTTTAACTCCGATCTCGGTCATTAGCTGGCGTATGGCCTCGGCCTGTATTCCCCGGCGGGCTATGGCCCGGATGGTTCCCAGGCGGGGGTCGTCCCAGCCACTGTAGACGCCGTCTTCTATTCCCTGCCGTGCCTTGGAGGTGGATAATGGTATGTCCTCCATTTTCAGGCGTCCGTAGTGTATGAACTCCGGCACGTCCCAGTCCATGTGGTGGTAGAAGTATTCCTGTTTTTCACTGTTGGCCAGGTGGTCCTTACCCCGAAGAACGTGAGTAACACCCATGAGGTGGTCGTCTGCTACCACCGAGAAGTTCATCATAGGATATACTCGGTAATTATCTCCCACACGAGGGTGGGTTTCCTCAACTACTCGCATGGCCACCCAGTCACGGATGGCTGGGTTTTTGTGTTTTATATCGGTTTTAACCCGGAGAACCATTTCTCCTTCACTGCTCTGGGGCATTTTCTCCCACAGGGCCAGGTTTTCTTCCACAGTGGCGTCCCGGTGGGGGCAGGGTTGGGAGGAATCCTTAAGTTCCTTGAACACGTCCCCCGGGCAGGTGCACATGTAGGCCCCTCCCTGTTTTATGAGTTCCTCGGCCAGCTGGTAGTAGATCTCCATGCGGTCGGACTGGATGATCTCTTCATCCCAGGTAACTCCCATCCACTTCAGGTCCTCGGGTATCATTTGGTAGGCGTCAGGGTCCACCCTTCGGGGGTCTGTGTCTTCAACCCTTAGGATTAGCTTACCTTCGTACCTTTTACGGTATTCATCGTTGGAAAGTGCGGCCCGGGCATGTCCTATATGGAGGGGGCCTGATGGATTTGGGGCAAAACGTAGCACCACGCCCTCATCAGTATGGGGTAAATCCGCCAGTCCCTTGACCTTTTCCTGTTTTTTCTTTTCCTGGTATCCTCCCCGGTCTTCCAGTTCCTGGTTCTGGTCCTCGGCTGACATCTGATTTACAGTTTGCACTATCTGGGCAGCGGTTTTGGAAACTTCCCCGGCGTTTTGACGGTACTCGGGGTGTTTGCTCATTATCATCCCGATAACTGCCCCGGGCTGGGCCTGGCCCCCGTGTTGGGTGGCGTTGATAAGAGCGTACTTGCGAATGATTTCTTCCAGTTTATCCATGTAATCACTTCTTCTGGTAGGTTAAAACTTCTGGTAGGTTAAAAAAATAAATTAAAAAAATGTAATTCCTCAATTAGAAATTTAGGAAATTAAAAAAATTAAGGGGGAACTTAGTTACTGCGCTGGAGTACAAAGTCCGCAATGAGCAGGAGTGCTTCCCGGGCAGGGCT
>NZ_JARVXG010000038.1:17500-20000 GCF_029848115.1 Methanobacterium formicicum
TGGTATCCAGGGGGCTGGCTGCTCCCTGGACCTGGAGTTCCACCTGGTGGGCGGTGTGGGCCAGTGTTTCCAGGGTCATTTCCTCCTGAGTGTAACGGGCGGCGGCTGCCAGGGTGGCCACGGTTATGGCTGCAGAAGACCCCAGTCCAGCCCCTATGGGTATTTCCAGGTCTACTTCCACTTTTAATCCGTCCAGTGGGGTTCCCAGTTGGGATAGTGCCACCTGGATGTATTCCATGATCCCGGCGTCAAATTTACCGGGTTCCAGTTGAGAACCATTCACCCGGGTTACCAGTCCGGTTTCATGATTTATAACTGCGTCGATGTCCAGTTTGGGTATTTTAACTTCTGTGTTGTCGTTGGTTCCTTCTTTAATGGTTACTCTGGCTCTTTTATCTACGGCCACGGCAATGGCTGGTTTACCATAGACCACTGCGTGTTCACCAAAAAGGATGGCCTTGCCTGGTGCAGATGCCCTGACTTTCATTGGATTGAACTCCGTTCACCTAAATATGTTCGACTGCTACTTCTATACGTATAAACCTTCCTTTCAATTGTTTTTTCCCGTTTTAGATTACTTGTGAGATTGATTAACACTTTTTTATTATAATTACTTCTATGGGATCGTCCGGTAATAAACTCACCCCATTCCGGAGGTGTGGTTTATTTGAAGAGGGCTGCCGCGTATCCTACCACAGAGTTACGGTCTCCTCCGGTGTCACCACTGGTGGCATACTGGAGGATTTTAGCTTCCCGGGCACCCATGCCCTGGACTGCCTCCATGGTGGCGGTGACTGGTCCGTAACCGCACATGGTCACGTTGTATTCCTCTATACGTTTTACCATTTCCACTTCATCCATACGGGCTATGGCTTCCAGGACTTTTTCATCCTGGGCCTGGGCCACTTCCTGTGGCTGGTAATGGGTGAAGTCCGTGCTGGCAATGACCACTGTGTCCCGCTCCAGTTTACTGATGGTGTGGGCTATGGCTTCTCCCAGTTCCCGGGCGGTTTCCAGGTCCTGCATCATCATGCACACCGGAACCATCTGGAAGTCGGGGCCAATGTCCTGCAGGAAGGGTAACTGTACCTCACAGCTGTGCTCGTTAACATGGGCCGAGGGGTCGTCATCCAGGAGGGGATAGTAGTTTAACAGTTCGGTAGCGAACTGGCTATCTATTTCCACTTCTCCCAGGGGAGTTTCCCATGCTTCTTCGGTCATGGTAGACAATCCAGAGCCTATGCCTGTATGGTTGGGGCACAATATTACTGCAGTGTCCGGTAGGCCGTCTTCTGCCAGTGCATGGTAGGACCAGGCAGCCACGGGACCGGAGTACACGTATCCAGCATGGGGAGCTATTAATCCCTTGATTTTCCCCTGGTTGGTTGGTTTCCCCGGGAGTTTTCCCGGTCCCAGGGGGTGCTGGTAACACCATTTAATTCTCTTTTTCAGTGAATCCGGGTCGGATTCATAAAACATCCCTGCTACGGCAGGTCTTCTAATCATAGAAATCCCCCTTTTTGGCCTGGTTTTTTCCTTCTCCCTCCATGTAACTGGGGAGTCCCAGTTTTTCCTATTAGGGATCTTCCCAGTATCCTACAACCTGATTTTCCAACTGAAGGATTTTCCAACTGAAAGATTTTCCAAATGCAGGATTTTCGATTTATCAGGGTACTTTACCGGCCAAATATTTTTTTTATTTAAATTAAAGACACTTTAACCAATAATTGGGATTTTTACTTTTTACCTGTGAGAATTACACCGTGTGATCTTATTTTATATGGAATGATTAGGGATTTTATATGGAATGATTAAGTTTGTGAGAGTGAAGGATGTGAAAAAAGTGATTTTTAAGAAAAACAGATGATTACAAGGGAGATTTATATTCATGGTTTGATTCAAAATCTATGGGGAGATTGTAAATCAAGTTATGAAGTGGTAAATCATGCCAGTCATCTGTAAATCCTGTTTTCTTTTTTACATCAATTAGGGGGGAATTATTAGTTTAGGGGAAATTATTAGTTTCTGATTATAATCCTGAATTTATTATTCTGGATTATTTAAGGAATATATTATTTCTTTAAGGGATTTGTTATTTCTTCCCGATTATTTCTTCCAGGTTAAGTTATCCCCGGTTAGTTATCCCCGGTTAGTAATTCCCTCTATTTATATAATATAAGTTATTTATTACTCATTTTCCCATAGAATTGCCCAATGGCAGTTTTTTTTAAATTTTTTTAAAAAACCCTGCTTTAAAGGAAAAATCCCCGGGACCCGGAGGGGTCCGGGATTTATCCAGGTTTATATTTTGAGTTCGAATTCTGATGGGGGTATGTCCAGGTCTTCTTCTGGGGCGAGTACTTCTCGTTCCCTCAGGATCTGCCTGGCCAGTAACCAGTATACCAATGCTATGGCTTTTCTTCCTTTGTTGTTTACTGGTATGACTATGTCCACGTTACCCAGTAGGTTTTCAGTATCACATAGAGCCACTACAGGTATT
>NZ_JARVXG010000038.1:50000-71048 GCF_029848115.1 Methanobacterium formicicum
CCTCCAGAAAAACGCCACTTACTGCGGTAGTAACCTGGCAGATAATCTAAGGACAGTTATCACTGATTTTAAACCAACCATCATAATCTACCCCAGTGGAGATGATGAACAGTACGATCACCAGGCCACCAATGGATTTGTGGAGTATGTTACCACTCAAACTGGATACAGTGGAAGCAAATACACTTACCTCCTGCATCTTCCCCCAGACTGGCCCAGTGCCCGGAGTTATTATCCCGAATACTATCTTAACCCTCCCGAGCAGCAGGTGGGCCTTCAAAATGGTCCCGAATGGTTTGTGTTTAACCTCACCTCCTACCAGGAACGTTTGAAAGAGAAGGCCATGTTAGATTATAAAACTCAGATCCCGTCCACTTCCTATTTAATGTCTTTTGTACGTAAGAATGAGTTATTTGCCCATTATCCTGTACTTAATTTGTCCCAATCCAATATGAGCATCCCGGAGAGTGATTATACTGGTGGTTCTAAAGTACCCGTGAATCTCTTCAGTGACCCGGTTGGTGATGGGAAATACCAGGGAAAGGAACAATCCCTGGACATAACCTCAGTGGGGATGGACCTGAACCTGGCCAAATCATGGATATCCATTAAAACCAGGGAGGAACCTTCCCCCAGTGGGGTTTACCATGTTCGACTGAACCTATTCCACCCTGCCGGAGTTGAAAGAGCAGTGATTACCGTGGAGAATGGAAAGGCAGAAATGCAAGTGGAAAGTGAGGGTAATTCCAGTGCAGAGAGCATTCCCCTGACCATACAAAACAACACCATTCTGCTGGAAGTGCCTTCATCCCTCTTTACCGACCACCCCTACTTCACGGTAAATGTTGATTCCATTAAATCCGGGGCCATCTACGATCAGACCGCGTGGAGGGTGGTAAAGGTAAGTTAATCACGACTTTACATCCTCCCTTCTTTTTTTATTAAAAATACCAGATACTAACTTAAAAAGACCAGATACTAACTTAAAAAGACCAGATAATAATAACAATTTCATTCAAAAAACAATATGCTGACCATTTTTAATTGAAAACCATTTTTAATTGAAAAAAATAGGACCATCTTAATTGAATCTGAAAGATATGCTGATTTGTTATTTCATTTGAAATTTTTGTATAACCTTAACTATACCACGGTATGCTAAAAATACTGGTAATTCCAGAATAAGACCCGTTAAAATATGATACAAAGCCCCTTAAAATACAGTCAGTCCACGGTGATAGTGGCCACTTCCCCCACTCTCCCGTCAACCTGGAATTTCCGGTCAGTGAACTTCTGGCAAACGTGGATGTTGGTGAGGGTGTGCGGGGTAAGTTGGGATATCTTTACTGATGAAGAGCCAGCCAGGGCTATGTAGGGGATGATCTGGTCACCCATATATCTATCTAGAGCTGCCCCAGTTTCCATTGTTTGCAACAGGTCACAGGCAGCCTCTTTTCCCACTATTTCCGCCTTTTTACCTGGTTTTCCCAGTGAACTGGCACCTACACGAGGCACGTTACTGTTTTTAACTTCAGTCCAGAGTACCAGGGCCGAACCCGGACCCGGTGCACTGTTATCATGTTTGACCTCTATTTCCACGGGATACCCTGCACTGCTAAGTTTTTCCTGGGCAGCCCGGGCCTGTCTCTCTGCCACGTGCCGGGGAAGTTGACTGGAGTGGGAGATACCCCGAATACAATCTATTTCCAGGTCATACAGGTTCACTGGTTGCAGTTGCTGCTTTCCTTCAATACCGGCGTGAACTGTGCCCCCGCCACGGGGGTAGTATCCCCTCTGGATTAGCTTGAGTTCTAATTTAAGTCCCATGGACTTTAAAACCGGCAGGGTGACATGCTGGAGGTAGTCAAAGGGTGGTGCCCATCTAACATCAGTTCCACCGGTTATGGTAATTTCCAGGGGAGAATCTACAAAAAAAGAGGGAATCATCAGGGCCTGCAGGATCAACGACACACTGCCCGCCGTCTGCACATCCACCTCCAGTTTCCCACCCTGCAGTGGGCCTGGGTTGAAGGTCATCTGGGTTGAACCCAATTCCAGTCCAGTTACCTCGGCCTGGGAGAGC
Organism: Methanobacterium formicicum; assembly: GCF_029848115.1. Classification (NCBI taxonomy): domain Archaea; kingdom Methanobacteriati; phylum Methanobacteriota; class Methanobacteria; order Methanobacteriales; family Methanobacteriaceae; genus Methanobacterium; species Methanobacterium formicicum. The sequence goes on from NZ_JARVXG010000038.1 coordinate 52,084, forward strand.
CTGGCCAGTGCACGGGCTGCGTTTAGGTGCTGGGGCATTAGTCCGGGTTTGGTGCGGCCACTCCGGATATTATCCAGGGCCAGGGCCTTACCAGTCAACGCCGATAGGGCGGTGGCCACCCTTAAAATAGCCCCTCCACCTTCACCAAATGATCCATCAATTTCAATCATCCAGTTCACTCCCTTTCAAATCCATTCCTAGCTCTTTCACAATCCATTCCTAGTTAATGGTGATATATTTTGAAAAACTTGAAAAATATTAAAAATGAAAAATATTAAAAAATATTCCAGTTACGGGTACTGTTGTTTAATACCCATTATCCCTTCATGAAATACCGGCCTTACTCGTACAGAATACTTAAACAGGTTTCAGCATCGTCGGCTATTTCCTTTACCCGTCCTAATGATTCCCGGATGGCATTTATTATCTGGGAGTCATCCAGTCTCCAGGCATCGGCAGCAGATAAATCCAGGCGGATGGTGGTTGATACTCCGGGCATCCCCACTGCAGGGATGGTTACCAGGTGGTGTTCCTTTAAAAGTACCATGGCCATTAAGGTGGCCAGTTCACGGGGAGAACGTTCTTCTCCTTCAGGGGTGATCTCCTTCTGTAGAGTTGCTGCCGAAATCATGAAACCAGTAGGGGTCTTTTCCACTCCTCCCATCACTTCCAGGAGGAGCGTGTAGACGTGGTCTCTCCTTTCCAGAGAGTTTAAAAGGTTTTGGGGTGTGAAATCTTCCAGGGCCCGGACAATACCGGCAATTACCGGTGGTTGTGCTTCCAATCCAAATTGCTGTGCCTTTTCCGTTATAATGTTTATCAGGGGGGTTTTACCAGCCATCAACCCAGCACGAGGTCCGTTCATCAACTTATCCGTGCTGGTTACCACCAGATCCGCACCCATATCCAGTGCACGGGGCTGCTGGTAAATCACGGTGCGTATACGTGCTCCGGAGGCATCATCCACCAGCACCGGGACCTGTTGTTCCTGGGAGATGTTTATGATCCGGTGAAAATCTTCAAGGGGAAGAACCCGGTGATCCATGGTGGATCCGGTTATAACTACCAGAGATGTTTTAGGAGTGAGTTGGAAGTCCTGGAGATTGTCAGTTTCACGATAGGTTGCTCCCTGAAGTTTAACACTGCGGGGAATAGCCGGATGTGAAGGTAATTCAGGTAGGTAGTGCAGTACTTCTTCACCGGGTTTTACCAGGGCCAGAATAGTGGCCAGTATGGCGGCACTGGTACGGTTGAAGGCAGCAACCTTATCCCCACCCAGATGTTTTTTACCCTCTTCCTGGAGGTGAGTTGAAAAAATAGCTGGCCCAGAGTAGGTTTCCAGCAGGGGGAGGTCACTCTCTTTAACTGGAAATCCTCCAGCCAACCCGGAAAGGTCATATAAACTGGATCTTTCCTTCCCCTTTAACAGGTTAGCAATAAACCTTAAAGCCGATTCTCTTCTTTTAACTTCATCCAGGGATGAGCAGATAAGCATTTCAGTCGTCCTTGGGTTCATTCTTATGATTTTCAGGTTTTAAGACTATGGCGTCATCTGCTGAGTTTTGCAGGGCGGCACTGAATCCTGGTTCTGCTCCAATAACAATGGTTTCTTTCCCGTTTTCCTTGGCTTTGTTAATTATGGGTAAGAAATCAGCGTCACGAGTCATCAGTGCTACTACATCAATGTTAGGGTTGTAAATAAGTTCCATGGCCTCAACTGCCATGTAGACATCGGTGTCTCCGGCAACCACTATGGGAGTAAATCCCTGGTTTACTATGGCTTCAATGAGTTTGTCTGAGGCGTACTGATTTAAGAGAACTTTACCCACCCTCATATTACCGTAATCGGAAATGATCTCCCGGACCAGATCCAGATTAAGGCTGAACTCCTTACGGAGCATATTGGGGCCGTCAACCAGGAGTCCTATATTCTTAGATCCTGATTCTGATTTTCTAAGTGGAATGTAAGAAGTTAACTTCTCAAAACTTCGCATTTTTATCCTCCATAGGGGGTAGGTAGAAAAAAGTGGATTAAATTTGGTCCCATCAAATCATAAATATTATTATTGATCCTTTGGAAAAAACTATTCTGACAATTTAAAGTAGATATCTGAAATTAAATGACGGACCAATAAATTCAATCCCCTTATTTATCTATTAAGAGGTAATTAGGCTCTTTTTTTCTACCATTTTCTTTATTTATGAATATAAATATGAATATTTACCTATATAAACTTTGCAACACCCTGTTTCCCACCTTTAATTCCTTAACGAAGTTTTGGATAACAGTACAATGTAAAATTAGCGGCAATGCCCCCATATAATAATGGCATTTATTCACCAGTTATGTGAAAACTAGAAAATTTACCATGAAAATATAATACCGCGGGATAAGTGAAAGTAGATACCGTGGGAAAAGATACACCGAGAATGTCAAAGAATAGGTTAGGTACTCAGAAACTGTGGTAAAAATTTAAAAAAAGGAATGATTTGATCATTCCACTTCCAGGGTAAAAGCATCTCCAAAGAGGTCCTTTATCACTGAGAGGTCTTCTTCTGCTATGTTTATTACTTCCACGTCAGACATGTCCCGGAAGTAGTATTCAGCATTGGCTATCTGTCCCTCATCATTCATGTACAGATATAAACCATCAACAAATTCCTCGGGATTCTGTGAGGGGAGGAATATTTCAAAACGGATAAGGATTTGGGATCCTGGGATGTTGTCTTGAAGGTCCTGTTTTTTCTTTTCATCCTTTAATGCTGCTCTGAATTCTTTCATTCGGGAGTTGAGTTCCTTTAGTATTCTTTGTTCATCTTTACTCATTGAATTTCACCCAATCTTTATTTATTAATGATTCTTAAGTTTACGATTCAGAATAGTTTTCATACCCCCTAACTATCGGGGAATATTTGATTTCAGGGTATATACAAAAGATGATAAAGTGAAGTATTAATAGTTTTTCCCTCCTGCCCAATAATTATCCCCGGGAATGATAATGAAAGGGAACTATATTAAAAAACCCCTTATTTATCGGTATTGCTTTTCTTTAAACTCAATAATGAAATTTGTGCCGTGTTCCCGTTTAAGTTTTATGGTCCCATCGATTTGGTCCGTTAAAATGTTCACCAGGCGCAATCCCAGAGATTTAGTGTCCTGATAATTAATATCCTCCGGGAATCCCACACCATTATCACTGACAATTAGCTGGTAGGAATGATCCTGGGAATGGAAACCAATGTCAATGTGACCTTCTCGCTCTTCAGGAAAGGCATGTTTCAGTGAATTGGATAGTAGTTCATTTACAATGAGTCCCAGGGGGATCATGGTGTTTATGTCCACCATCACCTCTTCAATATCGAAATTTAGTTTTATTCTGGTAGGATCAGTAGCATAAGTACGGAAAAGGTCTCCGGCCAGTGTCTGAATATAATCACCAATATCTATTCTTTTCAGGTGACTGGACTGGTACAACCGGTCATGGATAAGGGCCATGGACCGGGCACGGTTCTGGCTATCCTTGAAAACATCTAAAACCTGTTTATCTTTTATATAACGTGACTGGAGGTTCAGGAGACTGGAGATGATCATCAGGTTGTTCTTGACCCGGTGGTGGATCTCCCTTAATAGCATTTCTTTTTCTTCCAGGGAAATTCTCAATTCATCTTCCATCTTCTTGCGTTCAGTTATGTCACGGGCAATGGATAGAGAAAGTTTTTCATGGTTGAATGTAAAGATATGAGTGTTAATTTCCACTGGTATCCTTCTACCGTCCTTGGCTTTTAAAAAGGTTTCAAAGGTAATTTTACTCTGTTTATCCCAGTCATCCGGGTGACCGGTTCCAGGGAATGATTCCCCACCTACCACATCCAGGGGGGCCATTTGCAGGAGTTCTTCACGGGTGTAACCCAGTATCTCACTGGCCACACTGTTTATTTCCATAAAATTTCCGGATACTCCCTCTTCACTGAGTTTGTGCAGGAAAATAGCATCGTTGGCATTGTTAAATATTTTAAGGAATATCTCCTCACTATCGGCCAAAGATATCAAATATTGATTATCATCTTTTAGCCGCTGATTTTCCTCTGTAAGTCTATTAATCCGCTTTTGTAACTCTTCCAGCTCATTTAAGAGTTGATCTTTTGATTGTTCCCCAGTACTCATTCAGATCTCCCCATTTAACATATCCCCTTGATATGCCCCATCCTTAATCATAATCTCTAAGTATTGATGCTGAATTCAAGAGTGGGTATAATAGTAAAAAGATTTACTGCCCGTATTCCTTCTCTTTAAATTTAATGCAGAACTCTGTTCCCTTGGTGGTATCCAATTCCAGTTCTCCATCAATTTGACTGGTTAAACTGGTTACCAGTTGCATTCCCAGTGAATCTGTGTTGCGGTAGTCCAGATCTGAGGGGAATCCAATTCCCGTATCACTAACCTTTAACTGGTATTCATCATTGGTTAAGGTGAAAACAACATTTATTTCACCGGTCCTTTCATCAGGGAAGGCGTGTTTAAGTGAGTTTGATACCAGTTCATTAAGGATCAGGCCCAGGGGAATGGAGGTGTTGATGTCCAGCATAACATCCTCCACATCGATGTTCAGCCTCACCCTGCTGGGATCACCCACATACGTGCGGAAAAGATCTGTAGAGAGTGTTTTGATGTATTCTCCGAAGTTGATCCTTTTTAAGTCTGTGGAGCGGTACAGTTTTTCGTGGATGAGGGCCATGGAGTTGGCCCGGCTCTGACTCTCCTTGAAAATGCTCAGGGCCTTTTTATCCTTTATGTACCTTGACTGGAGGTTCAGTAGGCTGGCAATGATCATCAGGTTGTTTTTGACCCGGTGGTGTATCTCCTTAAGGAGCATCTCCTTTTCCTGTAATGATTTTTGGATTTCTTCTTCCATTTCCACTCTTTTGGTGATATCTCTACTCACCGCCAGTAGGCCAGTAATATTTCCAGTTTCATCGGTGAGGATGTTGGCCACCACCTCGGTGGGAACTGTACGGCCATCCTTACAAGCCTGTTCAACCCGGAAGGTCTGTAATTTCATAGATTCATCCCCCAAGCTGTAGGCCTGGATTTTCTGGGGTAACTTTTCCATGAGATACTGATAAGATTCCGGGGTTAAAATATCCTCCAGAGACTGATCTAAAACCTCCTCTGCAGTGTATCCCCTTAACTTGTAGACTGAGGGACTTATGTAGGTAAATCTTTGGGAGTCCAGATCCATTAACCAGATCACGTCACCGGTGTTCTCTGAAATAAGACGGTACTTCTCCTCACTTTCCTTTAAAGCAATTTCTGCCTTTTTACGTTCAGTTATGTTTTCAAAGACTGCCACAAAATGTTCAGGAGCGGGTTTGAAGGCAGATATGTTAAACCATATTTCCAGGGGTTTGAAATAGACTTCAATAGTTTCTGCCTCCCCAGTCAAAGTAACCCTACCATACAATTCAAATAGTTCGGGTTGTGCCTCTATAATTCCAGGAATAGCTTCTGTAACTTTTTTTCCTTGGATGTCTTCTAATCCCGTGAGTTCATAAAAGGCAGGGTTTACATCAATGTATATCCAGTCAATGGGCTGCCCCTCATCATCGAATAACATTTTACAATAGGCAAATCCTTCCAGCATGTTTTCAAAGAGGGTTCGGTATTTTTTCTCACTTTGAATCAGGGCATTTTCCGCTTTCCTGCGTTCAGTGATATCTCGGGCTACGGAAATAATAACATCCTGTCCCTGTAGCTGGAATATGTGCAGGGCCACGTCCACCGGTATTCTCTCACCAGCCTTAGTGATGTTGGTCATCTCCAAGTTGATGTAACCCTCTTCCTGGAGTTTTTTAAATTTTTCCGGAATATTTTTTTGATCTTCAGGGGACAATATATCCCCCGGAGACAGTTCAAAAAACTCTTCCCGAGTGTAGCCCAATGTGTCCAGGCCAGCCTGGTTTACTTCCAAGAATTTACCAGGTCCCTCTGGGTGCATAATATTTAGGGTAACCATGTCATTGGCATTGTTGAATACTTCCCTGAATTTTTCTTCACTTTCCTTTAGGTCTAATTCCATCTTCCGGCGCTGGGTGATATCGTGGGCCACATGTACACTACCCCTTAACTGATCATCATCCATGATCGGTGAAACCGTGATTTCGTAATCTCCGTGTAAACTATCCACAAAGGCTTCATTACAATGTTGCTGGCAATCCTGGAGTAGTTTCTCATGGGGGCAGTATGATGGTGGTTCATCCGTATCATGGACCAGTGAATAACATTTCTTACCAACCAGTTCCTCTGGTTTCATGTTTAGGGCCTGGGCCATGGTCCGGTTAACTTTCATTATGTTGTGGTCAACATCAATGAGAGATATCAAATCAGGTAAGGCATCAAAGGTGACTTCCCACTCTTTTTTAGCATTTTTTAAACTTAATTCCATATTTTTACGCTGTGAAATGTCTTCTAATGTTTCTAAAACTCCAATGACATTTCCTTCCTCATCCTTGATTTTGGCAGCGGTGAAGTAGAGCCACACTCCATTTTCACCAATTTGGGGAAAGAATTCCTCGGCTACAAAGGCATTATCAACGTAACTGGACTTTTTACAGCCCTGATACCATTTTTTGATCCCTTCCAAATCACCATCTACCAGCAGATCGGCCATTAAAGGCTTTTGAGCGTGGTACAACACTTTTCGGTGTTTATCTGTCCCTAACACTTCACTGGACTTGATACCGGTGTATTTTTCCAGGGCCCTGTTCCAAAAAATAATCCGGTGATCGGGGTTAATGATGAATTGAGGGATGGGAGAACTATCAATAAAAGCACCAATAACATCTTCCGAGTTAACACTCTTTTTTACCATGGTTATACTCCCTAAGAATCGCACCACGAATAAAACAGGGTTCATCTCCTTAGTACAACCCGAAATCCCCTATGCGATTTCATTTATACACAGTGGTATTATGTTGGTTAAAAAACTTATATTTTGCCTAAATTTGGGTAAAATTAATAACCAATTAATGAGGATGGTTGGAAAATTAGGTGGATTATGATCCCTACACCTATCCCCTAGTGGATTTTATCCGATCAAGGGGATTCATCTTCGATCCCGAGAAAATCAGCTTACCATAATATTAAACTTGAACTACATAATTATGGGTAGTGATGTGGGAGGGAAACCATGGATGATTCATATAAATGGGGAGTAGTATTGATTGCCTGTATGGCAATTTTTATCATTGTTTTAGATTCATCAGCAATGAATGTAGCTATCAGCACCCTGGTTGTGGAATTGAACACCACCGTATCTATTATACAGGGCATAATTGCCATATACGCCCTTATAATTGCTTCTTTTATGTTGTTAGGTAGCAAGATACAGGATATTCTGGGGCGTAAGAAAACATTTCTAATGGGCCTTATCATCTATGCCTGCGGTACAATCACCGCCACTATGAGTATCAATGCCGGGATGCTCCTGTTAGGATGGGCTATTCTGGAAGGTGTTGGTGCGGCCATGATCCTGCCGGCCACCACCACCATTGTGGGATCCAGTTACAAAGGGAAGGACAGAGTTACCGCTTTTGGAATATGGGGTGGTATTGCCGCGGTGGGAGCAGCAGTGGGACCCATAGTTGGGGGGATTTTCACTACCTACCTCAGTTGGAGGCTGGTGTTTGGTTCAGAACTGGTCTTTGTGGCAGGTATACTTATTTTCAGACACTACCTAACTGAATCAGAACCAACCCTTAAATGGAAAGATTTAGATATAGTGGGAGTGTTTTTATCGGTAATTTCCTTGATATTAATAGTTCTGGGCATCCTTTTCCTCACCAGGCCAGAATACTGGAGATATGTCGCAGTCCTGGTTGGATCCGGTTCCATTCTCTTCATTTTATTCCTGTGGTGGCAGAGGAGACGAATTAACAATGGTTTAGAACCATTATCCGATATTACTCTCCTTAAAAATCGTTTATTTGGTCTGGGAACCCTGAACAATGTTATACAGCAGATACCCCTGGCTGGTTTTCTCTTTATTATTCCGGTATTTCTACAGCAGGTAACCAAATTGAATGCCTTTGACACAGGTTTAACTCTTTTACCGGCTTCCATGGTTATCCTTATCTGTTCTCTCCTTGGTGCAAAGTTATCATCCAGGATAGATTCCAAATACGTTTTGATGATTGGATTTTTGATAGCAGCAATCGGGACATTTATACTGAGTGGTGTGTTCAATGTGAATACCCATATGCAGGATCTGATACCGGGAACTGTAGTCTTCGGGGTGGGAATTGGTTTTTTACTTTCTCAGTTAACCAACCTTACCATGGCTGCTGCGGGTAAAGATCAGGAAACAGATGCATCTGGTTTGTTGAACTGTTTTAAAAATCTTGGTTATTCCATGGGAACCGCACTGATCGGGGTTTTACTCTTACTGAGTGTATTCGGTGGCCTTACTGCCGGGATAGAATCCACTGGCCTGGTGGATAACACCACTAAGGATGAGATCCATGATGGTCTCTTCAATTACATGGAAAAAATGCAAACTGGCACTCCCCAAATACCCCCACAACTGGTTCCCTACGCTCCCCGGATCATTGATTCAACCATCAGTTCCGCCATGAGACAGACCTTCACTGTGCTATCATTGATCCTGTTTTTAGGATTTTTTACCAGCCTGTTTATTCCTTCCAGGAAAAATCCCACTTGATTGGTAATGGATCCTCCCTTGGTCATTTATTCATAGTGGGTGGGGGATAAAATGGGGTAGAATTATTAAATAGAAAATAAAAAAAATAATATTAAAGAATTTTAAGGGAGTTGGGAAAAATGAGCAATCAACTAAACGGTATTTTAATGATGGTGTTGGGTGTTATACTGGCAATACTCTACTTTGCATTGCCCACATTCCTGGTGTACACCTACTGGGTAGCAATTATAATAATTATAGTCTACGGTTTTTACACCTACCAGAAAAGGGGATAGTTTTACACCCCTACCTTTTTTTATTTTCCCTATTTTGAACTCTGCCTACCTATTTTAAAATTCAGATTACCTATTCCAAATTCTAAAATATTTAAGTAGATACTATTTATTTAACCATTATTTCCTTGCTAACGGCATTTTCATCTACTTTTAACGCTTTTTCACCGTACCAGCTCACTCCCATGGCACCTAAAGGTGCGGTGAAGAGTATGGCAATTACGGCTATGGCCAGTATCTCCTGCCCGGAAGCCACACCCATAGATAGAGGTATGGCACCTATAGCGGCCTGTACTGTGGCCTTAGGCATGTAGGCTATTATGCAGAATATTTTCTCCTGTAGATTGAGGTTGGAGCCAGCCAGGGCCAGATAAACCCCGGCACTACGGGCGGCCAGACCGATTATGATTATGGTCAGGCCGACCACGGCGAATGATGCCGCCAGGTAGATGTTTACCTGGGCTCCCACCAGGACGAAGAGGAGTATCTCCGCAAATATCCAGATCTTATCGAATTTACTGGATAGCTGCATTCCCAGTTCAGGCATCTTCTCCAGTATAACAAATCCTATGACCATGACCCCTACCAGGGCGGCTATGGGCACCCAGGTACTCAGCACATCCCCCAGATTTTTGAGTATTATGGCTGAGGCCAGGATGATCAGGGTTTTTTCGGTGTTTCGTATGTTGAAACGTTTGAAGAGGTATATCAGGATGACGGCAATGACCAGTCCCAGCAGGATCCCCAGTATAAACTGCAGAGGTATGCTGAATATGGTCACCAGGTAGTTCACCTGCTGGCCTCCGTACATTCCCAGGAATATGGAGAATATGGTTATGGAAACCACATCGTCCACAGAAGCACCGGTCAGGATGATGAGAGGTATTCCCTTACCAGTTCCCATTCTTCTCTTGATAAAGCTGAGCATCTGGGGTACGATGACTGCCGGGGATACTGCCGCTATTATAAAGCCCAACATACCCGCTTCAATAAGGGGTAAGCCTAAGAGGTAGTGGGATACGAAGGTGATGGTTAATCCTTCCACCACATCGGGTATGAAACTCATTTTCACCGCGGACATTCCCACCTTGCGCAGGCTCTCCATATGGATTCCAAAACCTGCCCGTAACAGAATGATGATAAGGGCGATTGCCCTTAAATCCCCCGATATTGCCATTATTGCTTTATCAATCAGGTTAAATCCGTAAGGACCAATCACTATCCCCAGAATGAGCATTCCCAGTAATCCGGGTAATTTGATCCGGTTGAAGAGTTTGCTGGCCAGAAGGCCCAGTAATATTATAATGGCTACGCTAAAGGCCACCGACTGAAATTCCATTTAAAACCACTCCTAGATTTAAATAGTCTGACCAGGAGTGTTTCCCAGCAAGTATTCTACTGTTTCGTGTTTAAATGCATTATTAACCTTCAAGTAAGAAGGGTACTTCAAAATTGAGTTGTATTCTAAAATAGTACTGTCTAACAGGGTCTTTTCACCTAACATTTTCGCATCTTCCATTGTTTTTATAGTTTCCAGGAGTCATCAGCCCTTTTTTTGAGCAGTTTGTGGTGAACCCCATCACCAGTGATAGAGTTAGTGCTATGATTTTCCTGTTATATAAAAATTTTCCAGTATATTGCCATTCTTCGGCCGGCAGGAGAAATTTGCAAAAAAATGATAGTAACCACAATCTTTAAATACTACATGACTTACAGTTATAGTACTGACCGTGAGTCATGAATAGAAATCATGGTCATGATTAGTGGTAGGGATGATAATATGTCACTGGCAAAATGGAAGGAAAGAGAAAGAGAAGAACGTAAAAAGGATATCATCAAGGCAGCCCGGAATTTACTGGCTGAAAAAAACTTTGATGACGTAACCATGGACGAAATAGCCCGGGAAGTTGGACTGGGCAAAAGTACACTTTATCTCTACTTTAAGAATAAAGAATCCCTGTACTTTGCCGTGGTCTTACGCGGTATTCGCATCTGGTATGAATCAGTTAAATCAGAGGTTGAAAAAGGAAATACTGGCTTAGAAAAGTTCATGTTGTACGGAAAAGCAAATAGGACATTTTCTAATAGATATCCTGATTATTTCCGGCTGTTATATTCTCCCACCTCCATTAAAAAAGAATTTGACCCGGATAAGATGAACCGCAGTGAAGAGTTCCAGGAAGTGAGGGAGTTATTCAAAAAAATAATGTCCATAGGAATAGATTCCATACAAAAAGGGATAGATGATGGTGATATCCGGCAAGATGTGGACCCTACCGAAGCAGCTATTCTCTTATCAGTAATATACAATGGTAGGGTGAATATGGGTGACTGGGCTAGAGATTTACTGGAAACCAAGGACATTGATGATGATAAATTTGACAAAGACATAGGAGATTTATTCCTTCACATGTTAAGGAAGTAGAGATAACCTCCAAGCATTCATGACCTACTTAAACTTGTTAAAAATGGTATAACTAAAGGAAAGGTGTTAAAAATGGATTTTAGAATGTTAGGAAACAGTTTAAATGAACTATTGCAATTGGAAAATGAAGCAGTGGCCATAAAATGGTCAGTGCGTCCTCCTCACAATGTGGAGAAAGAGGAAGGTAAATCAAGATTCTGTGCCAAGCTTCAAAAAGCTATAAACGGCGAGGTATTTTATGCCACCCTGGAAGAGGAAGAATGTATGGGTGGGGCCCGATACTCCGGACTTAAGGACATGGCCGAATACCCGGCCAATGTACAGAGCGGGGCATTCATGATCCCCAATGGCCTGTTTAAGGATATTCCGGCAGTACAGCGTTCAAGGGAAAATGAAGAATATATAAATCCGGGAATTTTTAGTGCGATTCTTTTCTCTCCCCTCAGTAAGGCAGAATTCGACCCCGATGTGATTTTCCTGGCCTGCAATGCCCAGCAGGGAATGGAAGTACTCCACGCCAATGCCTATGATTCCGGAGAACATGGACTGGGGGCTGACGCTGCCCCCGTATGTAGTTCCATGGCGGCAGCCCCTTATATGACGGGTAAGGTCACCTATGGATTTGGTGATGTAGGGGCCCGGAGTAACATGGACGTTGACCCCGGAGAGGTTATGGTCAGTATTCCAGCCAGTGCCCTGTCCCGCATTGTTTCTAATTTGAGCCAGATGCGAACTAAAAGGTTTTTCAAGGAAGAATAATCCCATCCCAAATTTGTTACTTTTTATCCTTTTTAAATAGAAACCGGGTAACTAAAAACTCTTGGAGAATGACAACTATAAAAAGGGACACAGAACAATGACTGCAAACTATGAAAACCATCCCCCACTTGGCAAAAAGAAATTAATCATGGTTATGGGTGGATTGATGGTAGGGCTCCTTGTTGCTGCCTTTGATTACTCCATCATGGGGACCACCATGCCCCAGATTATTAACAGCCTGCAGGGAATGGAATATTATGCCTGGCCATTTACCGCCTACATGTTGACTTCCACCATTTCCCTCATCCTCTTTGGTAAATTATCCGATATCTACGGTAGAAAACATGTGCTGATCCTGGGAATCATCATCTTCATTGTAACCTCTGTGCTGTGTGGTTTCTCCACCAGCATGTTGCAGCTGATAATATTCCGAGGTTTGCAGGGGATTGGAGGTGGAATTTTATTATCCCTACCCTTTACTGTCATTGGAGAAATTTTCAGCCCCCGGGAAAGGGCTAAATATATGGGAATTCTGGGGTCAGTGTTCGGGGTGGCCGATGTTCTGGGGCCAATCCTGGGAGGGGTGATCACCGATACCTGGGGCTGGAGATGGGTGTTCTTTGTGAATGTTCCCATTGGAATCATGGCCGTGACCATAATCCTTTATTCTCTGCCCAACTTCAAATTACCGGATGTTAAAAAGGTCATTGATTATGGGGGGATCGTTACCTTTACCCTGGCTTTAAGTGCACTGATCCTGGCCTTAACCCTGGCAGGGGAAGGAGGTTATTCATGGAACCTGATAGCGGGACTCATCCTGCTTTCCGGAGTCAGTTTCACACTTTTTGTCTGGGCGGAGAAAAAGGCAGTAGAACCAATTTTACCCCTGCATCTATTTAAGAATTCAATATTCAACGTGTCCTCGGTAGAAAGTTTCCTGGCAGCGGCATTGATGTTTAGTGGAGTTATCTATGTCCCCTTATTTGCACAGGAGGTTTTAGGCATGAGCGCCACCCATTCCGGGCTCATCATGATCCCCATGCTATTCAGCCTGACCCTGGCCTCCATAATCACCGGGCAGATCATAGCCTGGACTGGGAAATACAAGAAACTGGTCATTGCCGAGTTTATTATAACTGGAATAGGGGTGGTGCTCCTGGCTACCATGAACGCAGATACACCCTATTACCTGTTGATACTCTATTCCACAGTTCTGGGTATTGGTTCAGGGATGGCTTATAACCTGTTCAATGTGGCTGTGCAGAATGCATTCCCCCTGCGAGAAATAGGCATTGTAACTGCGTCTATGCGGTTTTTCAGAAACATAGGTACCATTGTATTCGTTCCCCTCTTTGGATACATAATGAATTTCACCCTGGCCCGGGCCACGGCCCTTACTACAAATTCCCAAGCCCTGGTACTTTCCATCCAGAATATTTTCCTGGTGGCCATTGTACTGGCCTTGGCCGGATTGGCTATGGCCTTCTTCCTGGAAGAGATACCTTTAGGTGGAGATGAATTTGTTAACCCTGATGGGGGAGAAGAAACCAATACTCCGGATATGAAAGGAAACTACTAACCTATGAAAGGGGAAATGAACTGATAGGGGAAATGAAACTATTAACTCTTGATAGGAATAAATCTAACAACCCGGACACATAATGAAACTGACATAATAAAAGGAAAAACACCTATAAATAATTTTAACTGAAACTGATAAGATTAGCTGGAGACTGATAAACGATGATTAAAGTGGCAGTAAATGGCGCCGGTGGGAGGATAATTTCTAAAATAGTTAAAACCGTGCTTAAAACCGAGGATATGGAAGTGGTGGCGGCTATCGGAAGAGAAAACACCCCCCATGAAGGGAAAGATATCGGTGAAATGGTGGGAGTGGGGAAGATTGGTGTCCTGGTAACTGGTGCACAGATGCTCTCTGAGGTTTTAAATGAGAAAAAAGTAGATGTTATGATTGACTTTACCAGTGCCCAGACCGCAGTGGAGGCCATCCAAACTACAGCAGAATGTGGGGTGAACGTGGTGGTGGGGACCACCGGATTTTCAGAGGCTCAGATGGATGAAATAAAAAGATCCATTAAAGAAAACCGGGTAAAGGCAGTTATTTCTCCCAACATGGCTGTGGGGGTGAATGTGTTCTTTAAGATCATCCGGGATCTGGCCCAGATTCTGAATGACTGGGATGTGGAAATTATTGAAGCCCATCATAAACACAAGACTGATGCACCTTCCGGCACAGCACTTGAAGCCTACCACATAATAGCCGATGAACTGGGAGTAGGTGGGGATGAATCCATGGTATGTGGTCGGCAGGGAATGGTTGGTGCACGAAGTCCGGGAGAGATAGGTTTACATGCAGTCCGTGGTGGAGATATTGTGGGGGACCACACTGTACTCTTTGCCGGTGAAGGTGAAAGATTGGAAATTATCCACCGGGCCGGGACCCGGCAAGCATTTGTAACTGGAGTGATTAAGGCCGTACAGTATCTCATGGAATCCCCGGAAGAAACTAAGGGAAAAATCACCACCATGGAAGATGTTCTCAGTTTGAAGTGAAAATGGATGTTTTATTTTTCTAGTTAATTTTTATATTTTTTAAAGATCAAGAGACCCGTTTTTTGTTTTACTGAGAATTACCTTAAAATGATCTACAGCATATAGCCCAACTGATGAAAACACGACTATTTCTTCAAATTGTGAAAATGGAGTTCCAATATAGATCTACTTCGTTAAACTCCTATATTACGAAGTAAATATTGACACCATAATTCAATACTCTTATTAGTATTAATGTTGAGACATTTATTATGGATGAGGTTAGTTCCAGATTGGTAGTATCAATAGTATTCCTATTATGGATTGTAATAGGATTAAGTGGATATTTTAATGTTGCTAACACTAACAATAATTCTAGCACCGAATATTCTATTTCTGATTCACATTTCAAAATTTATGATTGGTGGCTTATTAGTAGCGATAGTACTAATAATTCTCTTATTTTCGATAATCAGTTTCCTACGAATTTTGAATCTAAAACAATTACTCTTTGCGTAACACAATATGCTAATGAATCCATGTTTGAATCTGAATTGCAAAGTTCTGATAGTTCATTAGACAGAATTGTTATAAAAGATGAGAACATGACTATAGGAGGAATCAATGTTAAATTTATCAATTGTACGAATACAAATGGCACCAAAACATTCCAAAATTATTATTTCCAAAAAAACAACAAATATTATTCTATAAATGTTAAATATTGGACTTATCCCCTAAACGAATTATATGATAATGCGGTAAAAATTACAGTAGAATTGATAATTTCCACAATTAACTAATTAATAATAACTTAGTTTTAGGAGATATCTCTATTATCTGTCTTCTTTTTTGGAGTTTTTTTCATAAGTCTTCAACTATATCTAATTATAATAAGAATTCTTAGCATAATTTAAAAAACGAAAATTAGAGAATAAATAATAATTTTTACTAGTATAATTTAATTAAAACCAGATCAGGATAGATCAACCGCTCCAATCAGGTAATCAATAAACTGCTGGGCTGTACGCCCTGAGATTCCACCATGACGCATTTCCCATTTACCGGCTTCTGCTATTAGTTCTTCATCGGTAAGTTTAATTTCAGGGTGTCGTCGGGCCAGAGTGGTAACTATATTAAAATATTCTTCCCTTTGAGGAGTGTAGTAACCAATGGTCACCCCGAACCGGGCGGCCAGGGATAGTTTTTCATTCACAGTCTCCGAGCGATGCAGTTCATCATCGGCCATGTCCGAACGA
The DNA here is from genome assembly GCF_029848115.1 of Methanobacterium formicicum. Taxonomy (NCBI): domain Archaea; kingdom Methanobacteriati; phylum Methanobacteriota; class Methanobacteria; order Methanobacteriales; family Methanobacteriaceae; genus Methanobacterium; species Methanobacterium formicicum. The sequence continues at coordinate 68,069 of NZ_JARVXG010000038.1, forward strand.
TCACTCCAGGTTTCCCGGATCAAATGACGCCGGTTGGAGGTGGCATAGATGAGCACGTTTTCCGGTTTGGCCTCCAGACCCCCCTCCATAACTGCCTTCAAATATTTATACTCAATTTCGAACTCTTCAAAGGACAGATCATCCATATAGATTATGAAACGGTAATTTCTGTTTTTTATGGCGTCAATGACCTGGGGCAGTTTTTTAAATTCATGTTTATAGACCTCAATCATGCGCAGGCCCTGACTGTAGTACTGATTAAGAATGGACTTTATGCTGGCAGATTTACCAGTGCCGGCATCTCCATAGAGAAGAACATTGTTGGCTTGGCGCCCTTCCACGAAGGCTTCTGTATTCTGCACCAGTTCTTTCTTTTGGGATTCATAACCCACCAGGTCATCCAGGCGCATATCGTTAGTGGTGGTTATGGGGCAAAGGATTCCGGACTTATCTTCCGTTGAAATACGAAAAGCTTTATTTAATCCCAATTCTCCCACTCCGTATGCTTGGTAGAAGTCGGTAACGACTTTATATACCTCATCGGCATCTTTAGCCTGTTCAATAGCCTGACTGAGTTTCTGAACCTTTTCACTCACACTCTGGTTGAAAATCTGTTCACTTTTCACCACTGCATCGTAATCAGTGATAATCGTAAAGCAGTCAATGTCCAGTTCTTTTTCTATTTTAGAAAAGTCATAGTCAAACAATTGCTTAAAGATACCAAAATCGTTCCGGGCAAGTTTATTTACCGTGCCTTCATTGACCCCCACTTTTTCCGAAACCAGGGTAAAGGGGTTTTCAGTCATGGCCAGAACAAAGGCCAGGTAATTGTGCCACAGATTTTCATCAAAGCCATAAATTGTTGAAATATCCAGAAGCCGATTAATTTCGATGTAAATATCTGAAATCAGGTCTTCCTTTACATAATCCCCTGATTCAAATTGTTGGCAGATATTAGATAGCCTTAACAAGATGCTATCCTGGTTGATATTTTTGTAAATCACCAATTTAGATGTCAAATGATGCATTGGTTGTCTCCTAATTTGTAAAAATCTTTAACGAAACAGCATAACCTACTAGGCTGAATTTATCCTGCATTGAAAATGTTAATGATAGTAGAAATCGGATTACAAACTTAATCCTGGTTTATTTATTGATAATTATTATGAAGTGGCAATGATACTAAAATTTTTTTATAAATCTGAAGTTCCTGTTGTATAACATTTATGATTGATAAAAGAATAAATATGATTGCTCAGAAACATCTACTTGAACCTATAAACTTGATAATCTTTCCCTCGTGGATTAGGTAAGAACAAAAAAGTGATTATATGGAGCTGCATCCCCTCATCGAACTACTTATAGTACTTGCTATGGGAATTGCTATCATTTTCACTGCCACCTATCTTGTGGGATTTGCAATAGTTAAATTAAAAAAGGTAAAAAAATCTAATTTAATGACTATTATCGGGTTTATTATTCTAATTGTTGGATCAATAAGTCTTTTATTTTCCAATGATAAACAACAGTTCATAACCTGTTTAGTTGGCATTAGCTTCATTATTGATGGGGCATTCCTAAACAAAGGTTATTACAATAAAACTTATTATTTGTCTTCTTTTGCTTTGTTAATCCTGTTGGGAGTAATTATAATTTATCTAGCCTTTTTTAAACATTATTTGGATAATTTATATTTCATTTGCGGGATAATGGGGATGATAGTTTTAGGGATAATAATGTTGGTTAGGTCCTATCTTCGCAGACATGAAAATCAAAAAATACAATGGAAAAATGAATGGTAATAAATCTATTTTAGTGTTTAACTCAATTATTTAAGTGTTTAACCCCATAATTTTCTTAATTTTGATATTGTCGTGTTTTTAACATCTTTGTGTTGATATTCGAAAACTGAAGTTATAGTTGGTTGTAGAAAAAATTCACAAAATTGATAGTAACCGGGACAGTAATTTATAACGGTGAACCGAATATGAAAATCAAATACAATACCTTTATTGTAATGGATATGGAGGAATCAATCAGATTTTACACCGAGGTTATGGGATTTGAAGTGGAAAGTGAACACAATCCCCACCCTGGAGCAAGAATCGTGTTGTTGAAGGGTGAAGGGGATACCATGATCGAACTCATCCAGAACACGGAAAATGAACCCGGCCTGTACTGTATAGGGATGGAGGTGGAAGATGTGAAGGCCACAGTGGAGGAACTTAAAATTAAAGGTGTCAAGATCGTCATGGAACCCATACCCATAACTGTGGGATACCTGGCTTTCATCGAAGACCCTAATGGAGCCAGGATAGCACTGATTCAGCACCATTAATTCTCTTTTTTAATTTGTTTCTTTTTCTCAGGGTTGGAACATATAAATTTTACAAAATAAACCTTAAAATCGTTCCGTGTAACCTAACTCCTTAAAATTAATGGAGTATTTAGTTCCCTGACTTTTATCAATGGTAATATTACCATCAATCTGAGCTACCAAATTATTGACCAGCTGTAAGCCAAGGGAATCTGTTTTATCAAATTCAAAACCTTCAGGCAAGCCAATCCCGTCATCAGCAACAATCAAGTTGTGTTCTTCACCCTCTGTTTCCAGTTTCACCGTGATTGAACCTTTATCTGTGTCGGGGAAGGCGAATTTGAGGCTGTTGGTCACCAGTTCGTTAATTATCAATCCCAGGGGTATGGCGGTTTCCATATTGAACTCAATATCTTCAACCTTTAAAACAGGTTCAATCGTGCCAATTTGGACTTTGTAGGTGTAGAAAATATCTGAAACCAGTTTTTCTGTGTATTGCTTAAAGTTAATGTGGCTCAGGTCATGGGATGTGTACAATTTTTCGTGTATCATGGCCATGGACTTAACTCTGCTCTGACTATCCTTAAGAATTTCTTTAGACTCTTCTTCCTGTACATGGGCACTTTGCAGGTTTAACAGGCTGGATATGATCTGCATGTTATT
>NZ_JARVXG010000039.1 GCF_029848115.1 Methanobacterium formicicum
AATTCTATTTTATTTAATTCATCTGGGTACGGTTTTCCGCCATGTTTTCACTATTTCGGTCAGCCCCAGATTAATTAACGAAGATTTCCTGCCGAGAATAGTGAAATTTCCCTTCAAAAGATCCTTTCGAAGGTTACCCGAGGAAATATTCACACTGGCGTTGCCAATTTCACGAGCAAAATGAGCATCGCTTCCCGCAGAACCATGCAAAGAATGCTTTTCGGCATAAATCCTGGCTTTTTCATTGTATGAATCACGCAAACAACGAGAGTTAAAAATTTCAACACAGTCGGCCAGTTTAGCATCCTCCTTGGCTGGTTGGATTCCACTTCCCCGCAGCTGGTCAAAGGGGTGGGGGAGAACTACCAGTCCGTCCTGTTCTCTTATTTCATCCACAACCTCCACCAATCGGTGTGAAACAATTTCTTCCGACAGGAAAAGACCTATAACCTCACCGCGTTCTGTCCCTATCTCCGAACCTACTATGACTTCCAGATCCTCCGGGGAAATTTTTTTAGTTTCCAAACCACCCCTAATGGTATGGTGATCAGTTACGGCTATCCCGGATAATCCCTGATTTTTTGCGGTTTTGACAATGATTTCAGGTTCTATTAACCCATCTAACGAGTATTTGGAATGAATGTGCAGATCATATCTCATTTAGACACCTTACTGGCCAATTAAGCACACCTTACTAACCATTGGGGCATTTACTAATCATTTAGATATCTTACTAACTTCGGTCTAAAGATCGGGGGAGTTTAACATCTTTCTAAGTTCCTGGAGATTCAGGGTAATGAATGGTTCTGCACCGGGGTCGGCAAGGATTTTAAGCTGTTTCTGGTGTGTTTCCAGGTAAACATTCTGGAGGATTCTTTGAAGTTCAGATACAGGCATTTCCAACACTTTTTCCACTTTAACCTTTTCTTCCGTGGTTAACTGCTGGTAATGATCCCTTACTTGTGCTTCGAATGATCTAACCACGTTCTTATTCCCCTTTACCACCATCTTCAACACCAGGGGCGGGACGCGGGTGAAAACATGCATCAAGCCCATAACATCTTTTTCACTTATTCCTTCATCTATTTCAGGTTCCATGGGTAAATCACTCCTGATTATATGAGTAATCGATTATTATGAATAAACCTATTTTTTGCCAGTATTAGGAAAGGTAATCCTATATAGAAAGGTAATTATTTATTTTCAACTACTCCACCTCGGCAGGAGGGACATGTTTTTTAGATTTTTTAATAAAATAGAAATCTTGGTATAATAGATAGAACCAATATCATATCTAACTACCAAGTTTTTATCTTTAACCAAATATTAGATTTTAATCTAACTTTTCAATGGATGAGTAGGATAAAATAACCTTAATATTGATATTGTACTAAAATAGGAGACTGAATTATTATGGTCATGGAAGAAACACTAAAAAAGGTACGCGATTGTGTTTGGGAAGTTCCCGGAGATTATAAAAAGGAAATGAGGGTGCCTGGTCGAATTTATCTTGATGATGAGGCTGTAAAATCCCTGGAACAGGGAGCAGTGGATCAGGTGGCCAACGTAGCCAGTTTACCCGGGATACAAAAATTCTCCATAGGACTCCCGGACATCCACTTTGGCTATGGATTTAGTATAGGTGGAGTGGGAGCATTCAGCAGCCGTACAGGAGTTATAAGTCCGGGTGGTGTTGGTTTTGACATAAACTGTGGAGTAAGACTCCTCCGCACCAATCTCACCCTGGAAGATGTTCAACCCAAGATCAAAGAACTCATCGATGTAATGTTCCGAAACATACCTTCAGGTGTAGGTAGTAAAGGCAAAATACGCCTTAAAGAAGGTGAAATAGATGATGTTCTGGATAACGGGGCCCAATGGGCTGTGGAAAATGGTTACGGCTGGGAAAAAGACCTGGAGTATCTGGAAGAAAACGGTTGTATGGATGATGCCGATTCAGCCAAGGTCAGTGACAAAGCTAAAAAAAGGGGCATACCTCAGCTGGGTAGCCTGGGCTCGGGTAACCATTTCCTGGAAGTCCAGAAGGTAGATGAAATATTCGATGAGGATGCCGCCCGGACTTTCGGGCTGGAAAAAGGACAGGTAACCGTCCTGATCCATTCTGGAAGCCGGGGATGTGGACATCAGGTATGCAGTGATTACCTGCGAACCATGGACAAAGCTGCCAAGCGATACAAAATTGACCTGCCAGACCGGCAGTTAGCCTGTGCCCCAGTAGAATCTGAAGAAGCTCAAGATTATTTCGCGGCAATGGCTGCCGCTGCTAACTACGCCTGGACCAACCGACAGATGATCGTGCACTGGGTCCGGGAATCCTTTGAACAAGTCTTCCATCGTGACGCCGAGGACATGGGCATGGGAATTGTTTACGATGTGGCCCATAACATTGCCAAAAAGGAAATGCACAACATCAAAGGACGGGAAACCCAGTTATATGTCCACCGGAAAGGAGCAACCCGGGCATTTGGGCCGGGAAGAAAGGAATTGCCGGCAGATTACCAGAAAACTGGTCAGCCAGTGTTCATTCCAGGAACCATGGGAACTTCTTCTTACGTCCTGCATGGTACCCAGACTGCAATGGAAGAAACCTTCGGTTCCACTGCCCACGGTGCCGGACGCCAGATGAGCCGTGCCGGTGCCAAACGTAACTACCGTGGTGAAGATATCCTTAAAATCCTGGAAGGAAGAGGAATCTACGTGAAGGCCAATTCCATGCCGGTGGTGGCAGAAGAAGCACCTGGAGCCTACAAAGACGTGGATCAGGTAGTTCAAACCGCCCACCGGGCTGGTATTTCCAAGTTGGTGGGAAGAATGGTGCCTATGGGAGTGGCCAAGGGATAATTTCTTTTTATACAGGGAGAATAGGGAATGATAGGAATAATTGGTGGTACAGGAGTGTACCAGATAGTTGAACTGGGAGATTTGAAGGAAAAAAAGGTTTTAAATACACCCTTTGGTGAATCTCCCCCGGTATCTATTTTAACTTTTGATGATCAGGAGGTGGCCTTTATCCCCCGGCACCGTGAGGGTCATGATAATCCCCCCCACATGATCAATTACCGGGCCAATGTATACGCCCTTAAGATGCTGGGTGTGGATCGCATTATTGCCACCAACGCGGTGGGATCCCTTGATGAATCCATTAAGCCCGGTGACTTTCTATTACCTGATGATTTTCTTGATTTCACCAGGAAAAGGCCTTTCACCTTTTACGATGACCAGGTGGTACACGTGGATGTCACCCAGCCCTACTGTCCGGAGCTGGCTGAAACCATAAACCGGGCTGCTGAGAGTGTGGATGGTAAACTGGTCCCGGGAGGGGTCTATGTATGTACTGAGGGGCCTCGTTTTGAAACCCCGGCAGAAATCAAGATGTTCCGCCAGATGGGGGGAACAGTGGTGGGTATGACTGGTCTTCCCGAGGTGGTACTGGCCCGTGAACTTGAAATGTGCTACGCCTCCATCTGTATGGTATCCAATTATGCGGCATCAGTTTCTCCGGATAAAATCACCATAGATGAAGTATTTGAGATGCTGGAGGAGAAGAAGAAATCACTCACCCAACTCATTTACCACTCCCTTATGAACATCCCTGCGGGGAGAAATTGCCCCTGCCAATGTGCCCTGGAGGGTGCAGAGGTAGATTAATCTAAATAGGTTTTTAATTGATGAAAATCAATTATTCTTATTTTAAGGATGTTAAAGTCCAGGATGATTGTTTTCAGGCTTTCTCAAATGGAAGGGAAAAGTTTTTTTAGGGGAAACTATAAAACATCCTAATATATATCATAAATGCCCATTTATTTAATCATCTTTTTTATAAATTTAATCACTCAAAGGGCTTTCATCCATTAACCTAATTTAAAGGAGAGTTTAGGTTGAATAAAGAGCAAGAAGAAATTCTTAAACTTAAAGAAGAGAAAAATGCCGTAATACTGGCTCATAATTATCAAACCGCACCAATACAGGAGATAGCAGATTTTTTGGGGGATTCTCTGGAACTGTGTATCACTGCCTCCCAGATAGAAGACGCGGATCTGGTGGTCTTCTGCGGAGTGGACTTTATGGCTGAAACTGCAGCCATTTTAAACCCAGAAAAAAAGATATTAATACCGGACCCCCAGGCAGAATGTCCCATGGCACACATGCTCCCTGCAGAAGAGGTTAAAAAGTACAAAGACAAATATCCTCAGGCACAGGTGGTGCTGTACGTGAATACCCTGGCAGAAGCAAAGGCCGAAGCAGATATATTATGTACCTCTGCCAATGCAGTTCAGGTGGTGGAAAGTCTAGATGCGGATCAGATACTCTTTGGTCCGGATATGAACCTGGCCAGTTACGTACAAAAAAGGACAGATAAAGAAATAATCCCCATTCCTGAAGAGGGTTATTGTTACGTTCATAAGATGTTCAACATAGGAGATGTTACCTTCTCCAGGGAAAACTATCCCGATGCCGAGGTACTGGTACATCCCGAGTGTGATGCTGAAGTACAGGAAATAGCGGATCACATACTAAGTACCGGGGGAATGATGCGCCACGTGGCTGGCTCTGACCGTAAAAATTTCTTAATTGGTACGGAAGTGGATATGGTAACCCGGCTCCGCCGGGAAAACCCGGATAAAATCATCTACCCCCTACTGGATGAGGCTATCTGTGAAAATATGAAACTACACAATCTGCAAAAAGTTAAGGAATCACTCCAGGAAGAGAAATTCCAGGTTAAAGTACCACCGGAAATTGCTTTAAAGGCCAGAATTGCCGTGGAACGAATGCTGGAAGTTAGTTAACACCGGGTTAATTATCCACTACGTAAATTTAAGCTTAAAACGGGTATAAACTCAAAAATATTATTTTTCATGGTGATAATAGTGAAAATAGACAGGACAGGGTTAGCTGGAATCATATTAGTACTGCTGGGGTTGGTAATCTATGCCACATCCCCCCTGGACCAGCTGGTAATGATGATCACCTGGCCACTTTTATCTGGTTCATCCGAGGGCAAAGCAGTACTTTTAATGGTTTTAATGGGTAGTTTCCTTATTTTAAACTCTCTGATCAATAATAGGGGTTTTTTAGCACCAGTAAAGAATCGTGCTCATGATTTTAGTCCAGATGGTAAACGGTTCCTTAAATGGACCATACTCATCATCTTTTTAACCTGTCTGGTGAGCCTTTTAATTGAGGTCTCCATTCGATTGAAATACGGAGTGTCCCCTTTAACCATTTTTGTCTCCACCAACCCCACCTCCACCACCACCAGCCCCATGCACTCTCACGTGTTTAAATCAGTCTTCGGACATCTGGCTGATAATTTTGTGGGTCTGGTGCCGGAACATGTTCACACCGGAAGTAGCCTGTACTCGGAAGTGGTTCCCTGGGCTTACTTAATATTCATAACCCTTCCCCTGGCATACATAACTGGCCTTCTGTCGTTAAACAATAGAAGTGTGATTTATCGGATATTACTGGCCTTTGCCCTAACTCTCACCCTCATTGGAATGGTAGACGGTGGATTATACAGCCAACCTCTACTAATAGGTATGGGCCTTTTATTCATTCTCTACTTTTTAAAGAGACCTTTCCAGTTCCGCCAACTGGTTTTACCGGTGGGCCTCATTCTCCTGGTGGCCCTTTCAGGATTGGGCCTGGAACTTGCCGGGAACAACAGCTCTTACCATGAGATAACCGTCGTAAACCAGTTTGAACCAGTTGATCTTAGTGGTTATAAGGTGTTAAGCATTGATCAACAGGGTAACCGGACAGTTATACGTACTGACACCAGTGTCAGTGATAAAAACACTTTAGAAAGTCTTTTCAAGACTTACCAGGGCCGTGCCCAGGGATTTTTCATGACCTGGAATTTCTTTTCCTACTTTTAGGGTCCGAAAATATTAAAAATAAAAGAAAAAAATAGCATAACGAGGAAAATGAAACTTTCAATTATTATACCCACCTTTAACGAGGAAAATTACCTCCCTCACCTCCTGGAAAGTATAAAAAGACAAGATTTCAGGGATTATGAGGTCATAGTGGCTGATGCAGGATCTAAAGATAGTACCAGGGATATAGCTCAGGAGTTCGGGTGTAAAATCGTGGAGGGGGGTCTCCCAGCAGTGGGCCGCAACCGTGGTGCAGATATAGCCCAGGGAACGTATTTCCTTTTTTTAGATTCTGATGTGATTTTAACCAGGGATTACTTGGAGTTGTGTGTGGATGAATTTCAAGAAAGAGAACTGGGGATTGCCATCACCCAAATCGCCCCTTTAAGAGATAGTTTTCTGAATAAAATAACCCATGATTTTGCCAATTTTTTCATGAGAAAAGTGGAAAAGATCAAACCCCACGGAGCAGGCTGCTACGGCATAGTAACCACTAAAAAACTCCACCAGGAGGTGGAAGGATTTGACGAAGACCTGGACTTTGGGGAGGACACAGATTACATTGAACGTATTGGTGCCATCAGCCAATTTAAGGTTTTAAGAAGTCCAAAACTCCTGGTTTCAACCCGACGTCTCCAGGAAGAAGGTTTACGTAATGTGGCCTTCAAATATGCTAAAAGTACATTCTACCAGTTCCGAGGTAAGCAGATCACTGCCGAAGATCTGGATTACACCTTCGGCCATCCCGATACCAAAAGAATAATTTATTCAGTATGCGGAGAAGGTATGGGTCATGCTATCCGGGCTAAGGTACTTCTCCATCATCTAACCCAAAAGAACGAAGTTCACATATTTGCCTCGGACCGTGCCTACACTTATCTGTCCCAGCATTTTGACAATGTCTACGAGATAGGTGGTTTCAACACAGTATACGAGGATAACACCGTTCAGAACACTAAAACATTCATCAAGGGGATGAAAGACCTCCCTGGTGATTTGAAAAAAAGTTTAAGGTTAATGTACAGTGTGGCCAAGGCAGTAAAGCCCCAGGTTATCATTTCCGATTTTGAGTTCTACTCCAATTTACTATCCAAGATTTTACGTCTTCCACTTATCAGTCTGGATAACATGCATGTCCTTACCCAGGCAGAACTCGATGTTCCGAGCAAATTTCGCACGGAAAGAATAGCTGCTGAAGGTGTGGTGCGATCCTTTATTCAAATGCCCACTTTCTATCTCATCACCAGTTACTTTTATCCTCCCCTTAAAAACCCTGAAAAAAGCAAATATTTCCCCCCAGTACTGCGTGAGGCCATCATGAACCTTAAACCATACAACGGGGAGCATGTCCTGGTTTACCAGACCAGTGATTCCAATGTGAAATTGCTGGATATTTTAAAGAAATTTGATGATGAATTCATTGTCTATGGATTTCACCAGGATGGTAGGGATGAAAATCTACGGTTTAAGAATTTCAATGAGGATGAGTTTTTCCAGGACCTGGCCCGGGCCCGGGCAGTTATTGCCAACGGAGGATTTACCCTTATCAGCGAGGCACTGTACCTGGGAAAACCAGTATTAAGTGTTCCGGTTAAAAAACAGTTCGAACAGATTTTAAACGCGATTTACATGGACCGGTTGGGTTACGGTGAGTTCCACCAGGATCTGGAGGAAGAGGATATTGCCAACTTCCTCTCACGTTTGGAAGAATACCGTAAGAACATAGATCTCACCTTCCAACACGATAATAACCAGGCCATTCTAGGAGAACTGGACTCACTCCTGGATAAGTATACATAACCATAAACATTATTCATTATTTAATTACCTCCTATTTTTAGAAGATTTTAAAATAGGCCTCAGTGATGTATATCTCCTTTTCCCCGATACTAACTTCCCCTCCTCATGTTATCCAGATTAGAGGGAGGGTCCATATTTGTGGGTGTGGTTTGATCTACGCCTTGATTGTGATCACAAAGAATTAGATACGAGTAGGTTCCAATACTTCTCCTCTACTCTCCCTCAAAACTAATATTGTAAAAGGAATAAAGACATGGATATGAGTTCTAGAAGTGGGGTGGCCAATCTACCCCTTCACGGTGGCCGTGCACCGCGCTGGCTTTTCCAGCGAATGGTAAAACTGGCAGGAGCAGTTACCGAGGCCATTATATATGAATATGGTCCTGAAGAATTTTTAACCCGAGTTTCTGACCCGTACTGGTTCCAGGCATTTTCTTGTGTACTGGGATTTGACTGGCACAGTTCCGGTACTACCACCACCACCTGTGGGGCACTTAAAACAGCCATAAATCCAGAAGAACATGGAATACTCATTGCTGGAGGCAAAGGTCGTGCTTCTCGCCGAACACCTCAGGAAATCCAGGGTGCGGGGGAATTGTTTTCCCTGTCCACGGCAAAACTGGAGGACCTGGTATACGCCAGTAAAATTTCCGCAAAAATAGATAATTCCTGCATTCAGGACGGGTATCAACTCTATCATCATGTGTTCTTTTTAACTGAGAGGGGGGACTGGTCAGTGGTGCAGCAGGGTATGAATGAATCCACTCAGTATGCCCGCCGTTACCACTGGCTCTCTGATTCAGTGGAAACCTATATTAACGAGCCACACAATGGTATCTGTTGCGATCTGAAGGAAGCCAAGACTCTGGATATGACTGCTGATCAGAGTTTTCATTCACGACAAACCAGCCTGGACCTGATACTGGATAACCCCGAACACCTGAAGAAGTACTTCCAGAAAAAGGTGGATGTGGGAGCGGAGCAGGCTAGCCTTGATGCTTTTTGCCCCCAACTCACTTTACCCAGTCACCATCCTGTGTTGAACACAGATTTATCTCCTAAAGAATTTGAAATCCTACATAATGCCTGGGAATTACAACCAGAAAGTTATGAAGAACTAATATCTTTACAGGGTATGGGGCCCAAGAAGATACGTGCCCTGGCCCTGATTTCCGATCTGGTTTATGGAGATAAACCCAGCTGGGAGGATCCAGTAAAATATAGCTTCACCCATGGGGGTAAAGATGGATTCCCTTACCCTGTGAACCGGGAAGTATACGATCATTCCATCGAGACCCTGCAGGAATCTCTGCAGCAGGCTCGATTAGAAAAAAAAGACAGATATCAGGCTATTAAAAGGTTGGAAAAATTAATCAAGGTGGATAACTAGTTATCTTGCTGTATCGGTTGTTATGTGCAAGATGCCTTTTTTACTGTGCCTTTTCTTTTCCCACCAGTTCTAAGAGATCCCGGGCTTCTTTGAATTTTTTATCTATCTTAAGAGCTTCTTTAATTAGTTTTGAGGCTTCATCATACTGTTTAAGGTGGTATAATCCCTGAGCACGTAAGAATAATGCATATTTGTAAAAATCATCCTTCTTTTTGGAGTATCGGCCCAGGAACAGATCGAAGGTGTTGACTGCTTCCTGATATTCTTCCAGGATGAGAAGTACATATCCTCGGTTATACCAGGCCATGTTATCACCGGGTTCTAACCGGATCACTTCTTCGAAGCATTTAAGTGCCTCAGGATAGTTCCCAAGTTCCATGAGGGCTACTCCTTTATCATTCCAGGCGGAAACATAATCTTTATCAATTTCAATTGCACTGTTAAAAAATTCTATGGATTTTTCTACTTTACCCTGGTCTAAAAATGACATTGCTTGTTTGTAAAACATTTCAGCTTCTTTAGTGGCCATTTAAATCAACTCCTGGCTATATTTTGATGGGAGAGTATATAACTTTGAGTGTATGATTTTTAGGGTAGTGGTTTAAGACCATAAAGGGCACACTACTACCTTTCTTAACTGGGCTGTCAAAATTGTGTGTAATCAATTAGTAAAAAGTAATACTTTAAATTTATTATAATTTTATTATATTTTACATGATTATTATTAATATGGAGATGTAACCGGTGAGAGCCTTTAATTTTTAATTATTTGCGTGGAGGATTTTTTTGGGAATCTTTGGGCATCAGAAATTTTTTCTCTTTTTTAAAATTTTATAAAAATTTTCTAAGAACTAAATCGAAATGTACTTACATACTATCTGAGTAGATACAGTCCATTACAAAAATTTACAGTGCTGATAAATCAATAGATTTACTAATTAGAAAGAGTTATTGATTAGTAAGTTAAGGTAATAATGGTACTGATTAATGTTTTTCATCTATTCCGTCTGTAAATCTATTATTGGGTCTGTAAATCTATTATTGGTCGGGGAATCTATTTTTGCATCCATTTTCTTTCATAGTTTTGAATCCAGATCAGTTCTTTTAAGAGGAGATCACCAGGGCCCTTGGGATTGTTCTCAATTTCCTCCAATCGATCAGCGGGCAGGTGGTGGAGAAGTTGTTCCCACTCCTGGACATCGGTGTAGGTCTGCTTCTTCACCCGATAAATACTGTGTTCCATGGACTCCAGCACCAGATCCACATCCTCCCCTTCCTCCAAAAACGCGATGTGCTGTTCCAGTATAGGGACCATCGCCTGATCCAGGTGTATCTGTGCACTAATATAGGCTTCGTAGGGATTGTCGTAGTTAATGTATTTCACCTTTTTAGGACCATCAACCAAATCTTCCATTTCCCGCGGATTTCCCTCCCCTTCTTCCTGATGATAATATTTAAAAAGTTGTTCAATCAGACGAGGTCTTTCTTCTTCTAACACTACCTTGTATCTGGTTAATTTGACAATTATCTCCGCCCGATCTTCCTGGTCTTTCGTAGTAAACCCCCCTTTATATTTCTCAACAACTAAAATACAATATTTATTATGTGGGGTTTCCTAGTTACATGCCCCTAGTTCTTAGTTACATACCCCCTATCTATTAATTCTCTGAAGCATAGGTGGGGATGATCAGGATCTTGTTTCCCCGTAAAAGTTATGTCGCTATTGTTTACTGTGTTTTTCAGGTTTCCTTCCAAAATTTTAATAACCCCTAAGGAGACTTAATTATCTATACTATAAATTTTTTAAAATTTTACTGAAATAGTTTCAATGGACCCGGTTTCCAGGATAAATACAAAATGATAACGATTGTTTACTGGAAACGTGTTCAAATGGGATTTTTTCATATGGGATTTTTTAGAACATTCTAATTAATCACATGATTTTACGGAGGAAATGACATGTTACATGGAACAGAACTTTTAAAGAAGGGCTTTGCCAAGATGACCAAGGGCGGAGTGATCATGGATGTAGTTAACGCTGAACAAGCAGCCATTGCTGAAGAAGCAGGGGCTGTGTCCGTAATGGCTCTGGAAAAGGTGCCAGCAGATATACGGGCCTCCGGAGGAGTGGCCCGCATGGCTGACCCCAGTAAGGTCACCGAGATCATGGATGCCGTGAGCATCCCGGTGATGGCCAAGGTACGTATCGGTCACTTTGTGGAAGCCCAGGTCCTGGAAGCACTGGGTGTGGACATGATCGACGAGAGTGAGGTACTCACCCCGGCCGATGAAAAATACCACATTGACAAAAAACAATTCACCATACCCTTTGTCTGCGGAGCAAGAAACCTGGGAGAAGCTCTCCGCAGGATCGATGAAGGAGCAGCCATGATAAGGACCAAAGGAGAAGCTGGAACCGGTAACGTGGTGGAAGCAGTCCGACACATGCGCATGATCCAGGGAACCATCCGGGAACTCCAGGACAAAACTGAAGAAGAACTGTGGAGTGTGGCCCGCCAGGAAGAAGCACAGTTTTACCTGGTTAAAGAAACCCAGAAACAGGGTCGCCTGCCAGTGGTGAACTTCGCCGCTGGTGGAGTGGCCACCCCTGCCGATGCCGCCCTCATGATGCAGCTGGGAGCAGACGGAGTGTTTGTGGGAAGTGGAATATTCAAATCCGAAAACCCGGAAATAGTGGCCAAAGCCATAGCCGAAGCAACCGCCCACTACGAAGATGCCGAATTAATTGCTGAGGTCAGCCGTGACCTGGGTAAAGCCATGCCTGGACTGGAAATAAGTCAGATACCAGAATCAGAAAGGTTACAGGATAGGGGATGGTAATTCTCCTATTTTTAAACTTTTTTTTACTGTTAATTTTCATATAAATTAAGTAGTGTTATCTTAAGTAGAGTTATTCCAAATATTATCAAAAATCCCTTATTTTCTGAAAATAGCACGTAACTAGCGTGCTATTATGGTCCTATCTCATTTTTGTAATTTTATCCTTAAAAATCAATGAAAATAAAATCAAAAAAAAAGTTATACCCGGTTTACGGGTATTTCAGGTTAAACATGTTCTTTGACGGATTCTCTATCATTTTAGAGGGTCTAACTCAGTTTTATTTCCAGGGAATTGGAGTTTATGGTATGTTTGGATCCGTTATTATCGGTGAAGGTAACTGCAAATCCTCCAATAGAAAATGGGTTGGATACGGTGGTGTTAGTTCCAAAGTCCTCTTGGACCTGTTTATCAGTAGGTATGTACATGTTCCAAGTGAAGGTTTTTGTCTGACCAGCGTTAAGGGTGCCCAAATTTTTGTCAAAATCCTGACTATGTGCTAAAACATTTTGAACCGGTTTAGAACCCTTATTAGTAACACTGCAGTTTATGGTTACGGTGCTTCCTTTGGTTGCAGTTGCTGGGCCAGTCATTTTCGCCGATACATCAACTTCTTTAACTGTTGAGGTATTGGTTGTGCTGGAATTGTTAACGGGAGTAGTCTGGTTATTCTTTTGGTCGGTGCACCCCGAGGCCAGAACAACTAGTATGAATAAGCCTATAATTCCCAATAATCCTATTTTACGTTTCATGTTGGTCCACATCCTGTTGATGATCAATTTTAATAAATGAATAGGAAGTATATAATTTTAGCTATTTCCCTTTTCATTGATTTTTAGGGATGATGGAATGTTGGCGACCATCCGAGTAACTTTTTTTAAGACAAAATTTAATGTTTTATTTTTTGCCGTTGGGGGCAGAAATAGGTAGTACGGCCACCCACCGGTATGATGTTTAATTTACCCCCTGCAGGGCATTTACCTCCCGGGTGGCGATGGGGGAGAAGATATGATTCAGGGAGAGCCTCTGGTTTATCCTGGTATTCAATGGCCTTTTGAAGCACCCTTTTCATATCATTAAAGAGTTGTTCCCATTCCTCCTTATCCAGGAGGTGGGCTGGAGTTAAGGGGTGCACCCGGCTCTGGTAAAGTATCTCATCGGCGTAAAGATTACCAATACCCGCCAGAACATGCTGGTTCAGGAGTAAGGGTTTGATCATACCTTTCTTGTTTTTAAAAACTTCTTTAAAACTTTTGAAATTTATTTCCAGGGCATCAGGGCCTAATTTCTTCTCTTTAATGAATTCATCAGGATGGCGAGTTAGGCCCAGCTTACCAAATTTGCGGGCATCATCAAAGGACAAAAATTTGCCGGTGGAAAATTCTATCAAAAGACGGGGGTATCGGGAACCATCAACAGAGCCATAATAAAGGAAACCCGTCATCCCGAAGTGCATTATCAAAAAAAGGTCGTTATCCATCTGGGCGAAAAGATATTTCCCGTACCTGCGGCTTTGTATAAACTCATGACCTAATAATGTTTTTTTAATCTCTTCACTACTGCTTCCCACCAGAACTTCTGGACTTACCACTTGCACGTGGTTAATGGTCTGGTGGAGGGAGGTTTCATCAAAATATTTTTTATAGATCTCCAGGGTGGGTAGTTCTGGCATGATATCACCGTTAGTTAAGGAAGGATCGGTTTTAGGTAATAAGATCAGTTTAACTAATTTTTTGGTAAAGGATCAGTTTAAGTAAACTAGAATAAATTAATTTTTAGATTAAATTAATTTTTGTTAAAAGTATACTATTCCTTAAAATTAACCAATCGCGAGGCCAAAATCACAGAAAAACGAGTATTATCTAACTGGAATAATAATCTTAAAAATGTGCAAACTTAAAAGAGTCCGTTAAAGAGTCATGTCAAGTGTTTAAAAAAAATAAAAAAAGGAGAGAGGAAAGAGGGGTTTGAAAGTGGATTTTTTTGGAGGGTTTTAGACGGCCTCGTTTCCTCTTTCTCCGGTTCTTATACGCACAACTTCTTCTACCGGGGAAATGAAGATTTTCCCATCCCCAATATCTCCAGTCTGTGCGGTTTTTACTATTTTATCAATTACATTATCTACCTGTTCATCGGCCACCACAATCTCCAGACGGGTTTTGGGTAACATGTCAATGCGGTAATCACTTCCCCGGTAACTTTCGGTTATGCCCAACTGACGACCACGGCCTTTAACTTCAGTCACCGTCATTCCATGGCATCCTAATTCTTCAAGGGCGTCTTTGACTTCGTCTAATTTGTTTGGTCGGATTATGGCCACAATTTCTTTCATCATATCACCTCAGCCTTAAATTCGGTAACCAGTTTCTTCATGTAGGTTGATGTCCAGTCCTTCAATTTCTTCTTTATCTTCCACACGAAGTCCCATGACTCGGTCAATAACTTTACCAATTATGAGTGTGGCCACGAAGCTGTAACCGGCTACTACTACCACGGCAATTACCTGGGTGAGTAACTGTCCCGGGTTACCGTAGAACAATCCAGTTCCCAGTTCATTGATGAATGGTGCGGCGAATAAACCGGTGGCCAGTGCTCCCCATAAACCGGACATACCGTGTATACCGAATACATCCAGAGCATCGTCGTAACCCAGTTTGGGTTTTAGGTAGCTTATGGACAAGTATGAAACCACACTGGTTACCAGACCAATGATCACTGCGGCTTGCACCGTCACGAAACCTGCTGCCGGGGTGATGGCCACCAGACCGGCTATGGCACCGGATATTGCACCCAGTACTGTTGGTTTACCAGTTTTGAGGTAGTCGATTATTACCCAGGAGACCATTGCTGCAGCAGCAGCAGTGTTAGTGGCTATGAATGCACTTCCTGCCAGTCCACCTGCAGTTAATGCGGAACCAGCGTTGAATCCAAACCAACCAAACCACAGTAGGGCGGCACCGAGAACGGAGTAACCGAGCTGGTGTGGTAATAATTTGGTGTCTTTTCTTTTACCTAGTAACAGTATCAGGGCCAGGGCAGCCACACCAGAGTTGATGTGTACTACGGTACCACCGGCAAAGTCCAGGGCTCCTAACTGTGCCAGGAATCCTCCACCCCATACCCAGTGGGCTATAGGTACGTATACCAGGGAAACCCAGGCCGCTACGAATACCATCCAGGAAGATACTTTCATTCTCTCCACCACTGCACCGGAGACCAGGGCCACGGTGATGGCGGCAAAAGTCATCTGGAAGGCTATAAATACGGTTTCAGGGACGGTTGTGGCTAATGTGGATAGTTGATCCACTCCTATTCCACTGAATAGAAGATTAGCCGGATTTCCTATGATTCCCATTAACATGTCCTCTCCGAAGGCGAACTGATAACCATAGAGTACCCATATGATACTGGCAATGGAGAACGCAATAAGGGACATGAACATGGTGTTTAATACATTTACTTTCTTGGTGAGACCTCCGTAGAAGAGTGCTACTCCCGGCACGGTCATGATCATTACCAGTGCAGTGGAGATTAGCATCCACGCGGTATCGCCGCTGTTTAATACAGGGTCCATTTATATATTCCTCCTTTATTCATATTATCCATATATTTGGTTTTTTTTAAGATATATTTTGTAAACAAAGATACAAACACTTTTTTCAGTGTTAAAATTGTTTTATGGCATTTTGGGTTAATTAAAAGGTTTAATTATGTTTTCCACAGTTTTGTTGATTTATTTCATGGAAGATTCACCCCAATTTACCGGATATCGGAAGCATACTTCCGACAACTGATCATTGTACCTTCCTCCTTATAAATGTTTGGGTCATAGTCTGACAAAAGGTAACATACTCTGAATTTTTGGCATGTTTTCCCGGTTTTTCATTGAGAATTGTTACACTGAGGGGGACGTTTTAAAAAAATATATTGTTTTTAAAAATAATGGTGGTTAAAAAATGAAGAAAATTAAAACTTAAAAAAGAGTTTAGGGAGAGAAGGATGGAGTTATATGGCGTCTTCACCCCTTTCTCCGGTACGGATACGTACCACTTCTTCTACCGGGGAGATGAAAATTTTCCCGTCACCAATACAACCAGTCTGGGCGTTTTTGACGATGGTATCCACAATTTTTTCCACTTCCTCGGTTTTGGCCACAATTTCTACCTGGGTTTTGGGTAACAGATCCACCTTGTAGTCCGTGCCCCGGTAACTTTCTGTGATTCCTAACTGTATTCCCCTTCCTTTAACTTCTTTTACAGTCATCCCCAGGCATCCAATTTCTTCTAAGGCCTGCTTAACATCTTCTAATTTGTCAGGTCTGATAATAGTTACTATTTTTTTCATTTAATAACCTCATGATTCTCTTATGAGTGACTATGACCGTTTTGTATTATTTATAGCTGCCTATGACAGTCTGTAACCGGATTCCTCATGTAGGTTAATATCCAGGCCCTGTACTTCGTGTTCTTCTTCCACTCTCAGACCTATGGTCCGGTCAATAACCATACCAATAATGTAGGTGACTATAAATGAGTAAAGTCCCACAACCACTATGGCCAGTAGCTGAATTCCCAGTTGTGCGGGATTACCGGCTATAACTCCTCCTTTTATGGCGCTGTTTATAAGGGGGGTGGCAAATATACCTACAGCCAGGGTGCCAATGATTCCGGACATTCCATGGATTCCAAATACATCCAGGGCATCATCGTAGCCGATTAATGGTTTTAAATGGCTTACAGCATAGTAACATATTATTGACGATACGAAACCAATGATTAGTGCAGAAGTGACATTCACGTAACCTGCAGCAGGGGTTATGGTTGCTAAACCAGCTATTGCTCCTGATAGAGCACCTAAAAGCGTTGGTTTCCCGGTGTTGATTTTGTCCATGAGTACCCAGGCCAGCATCCCCATGGCCGCCGAGGTGTTGGTTACTATCATGGCCGAAACTGCCAGATTACTGGCACCCAATGCGGAACCGGCGTTAAATCCGAACCAACCGAACCATAAAAGACCGGTACCAATTACGGAATAACCAAGGTGATGGGGAAGTAATTTAGCATTTTTCCGTATTCCTACTAGTAAGACCATAGCCAGGGCAGCCACACCTGAGCTTAGATGCACTACTATTCCTCCGGCAAAGTCCAGGACACCCATCTGAAAAAGCCATCCTCCACCCCATACCCAGTGGGCAATGGGCATGTAAACCAGGGTCAACCATAGAGGTACAAAGGCCAGCCATGCTGAGAATTTCATTCTCTCTACAACGGCACCACTGATAAGGGCCACGGTGATGGCGGCAAATGTCATCTGGAACACGGCATAGAGTCCCTGTGGTATGGTTGGTGCGTAGCTAGAAAGGGCACCTGATTCTAATACTCCATTGAAGAATGGATTACTTATAGCCCCTATAACTCCCCATATATCGGTACTGAAGACCATATCGTATCCGTAGATGAACCAGAGTACACTTACTATGGAAAAGGTTATGAACGATAGAAACAATGTATTTAACACATTTTCTCGGCGTATGAGCCCACCGTAAAAGAGAGCCACTCCGGGTATAGTCATTAAAATTACCAAAGCGGTGGATATTAACATCCAGGCTGTATCACCGCTACTAAGAATAGGATCCATTAATTTTTCCTCCTTTTATAAAACAACTCTCTGCGATTTGTTTTTCTCCACTTTCAAAATGTTTTAACTCCCCGTTAATTGTCATGTTCCTGAAGCCGGAACCTGGTGGCACTAGGATGGGGGAAACATACTTCCGATTATGGGTTTGGTGTTATATAAAATTTGTGTCTTAATTTTTAAGGAGGTTATAATAATTCCTGCCGTAAAAGGGCCGTTATTATCCCTAAAAAGTATCCCTAAAAAGTGCAGGAAAATTTTCCAGTATACTGTTTAGGAAGATTCTAAAAATAAAGTTATTTAGGGTCTTAGATTTTTCTTGTTGA
>NZ_JARVXG010000040.1 GCF_029848115.1 Methanobacterium formicicum
TTTGACCCCTCCTTTGTTGGAGGGATCACCCCCCCTCCCCTTCACTTTTCGTGAAGGGGAACCCCCCCCTCTTATAATGAAAAAACTTATGGTTTTTTTTATGAGGGAATTTATGTTCACCCCTTTATAAGCCCTTCCTGTTCCCTTTGGGGGATGTGGAAGGGATTTACCCCCCCTAATTTGGTGTTTGTGGGATGTTTTTTCCTGCATTTTTAGGGAATTTGATGTTTAACCCCATTTGTCCCCTCTACATACCCATGTAGAGGGGCACCCCCTCTTAACCGAGGCAAAATAAATAAGTAAATAACTCCGGAATTCAGGCGAGACCTGAATCCAAACCAAATACAATCATATTCACCACATTAACAGAATTTCAGTAATATACTAAGCAATACATTGAATAGACTACATACATTCCCCCAATACAGTGTCCTGATTTACGGTGCTTCCAGAATGAAAAAAGTCATGAAGTAGCGTAAATCAATTCAACATATACATTCATAAACCAACCATACATAACCTTAAATTCACATTAAAAATTCAACTTATAAACCAACTTCATAGGTTGATTCATTGGCACGGCGACCATAGCGGAGGGGCCATACCTGGACTCGTTTCGACCCCAGAAGTAAAGTCCTCCTACGTTTTTGTGTTGTACTGTGGGTGGGATCCTATGGGAAGCTCACAACGTCGCCGGCCATTCTATTCACATAAAAAATTAAATTGAATCCTTTTTTTAACGATAATTCCTTATTCAATCAATATCTTCTTCAATCCGTCCTTATTTTACTCAGTTCTTTACTCAGTTCATTCCTTATTCTATTCAATTCTTCAATTCATTCCATGGCTGATCAATTCTTTATTCTAATCGATTCCTTCCTTATTCAAATCATGATTAACTATTCTGATAACACAATAATTTGTTCTATAATACGTAAAACCAAATAACCAATAATAAATCTGGATAAATAACTCATTCGGTATTCAGGTAGTAATAAATCTGATTCACTTCATTTTAAAATATAAAAAAAAGGGTTTTAAATAAAAAAGGGTGAAAAAAAGGATTCATTAAATCCTTTTCATTGTTCCTTAGGTTTTACTGTTTTTTCCGGGCTGCAGTTAATCCACCCAGTACACTGAGAACTGCTAAGGCCAGGGGCACAAGTGGTGCTCCAGTACTCTGCATTCCTACGGTGTTGCTGTTTGCGGCGTTAACCCTGGTGTTTGTGGCTGCACTTGCGGGGTTGATGGTTACTGTTGAAGTCAATGATTGATTATCAGCAAGTATACCTACCAGTGCACTTCCTGCTGCTTCATCTGCACGCAGAATAGCAGTGGCTATACCATTGACGGTGTATTTCACCACGGACTTACTGCCAACATTACCTAAAGTGGTGGTAAAGGTCACGGGTGTACCATCGGGTATATGGCCCTTGGCCGGGTCCAGCTGGTTGATGGTAGTACCATCGGTGTCCTGGTTGAAACTGGCAGTTAAAGTGGATGTGGACCCTTGAGTAGTGTTTGGGTCTGCGCTAAAGGTCAAATACAACCATGGGGAGTAATTGGCATCTCCATCAATCAGTGTGCCGAAATCTGGGTTATTAGAACCCCACCAGTTATCAGTGGCATTTATATCTCCCTTGGAATTGTAGATAGCACTACCGTATTGGGCGGTGTTTTCCACGATTCGGTTAAAATGCATGGTAATATCACCCTCAGAGGAAATAGCACCACCACTATGGGCTGTGTTCTTGATGAATGTGTTGTTGTTGGCAATTAACTGATTATTGTTGTAGATAGCACCACCGTTAATTGCAGTGTTGTTGGAGAAGTTACTGCCTCCTACAGTCAAGGAATCGGAATTGTAGATAGCTCCACCATTACCCTCAGTTACGCTGTTATTGGTGAATGTACTGCCGGTTACAGTGGCAGTATCACGGTTGAAGATCGCTCCACCTTCATAACCTGCACTGTTACTGGTAAATGTACCGATATTTACAATCAAATTCCTATCATTGTAGATAGCTCCACCACTACCATCAAAACTAAGTGCGTTATTACCGGTGAATGCACTGTCGGTTACAGTTGAAGTACCCTGGTTGAAGATAGCTCCACCGTTATTAGCGGCAATGTTGCTGATGAAGTTACTGCTGGTTACAGTTGAACGGCCCTGGTTGAAGATAGCTCCACCGTTATCAGCGGCAGTGTTACTGTTGAAGTTACTGCTGGTTACATTTAAAGTATCATAATTGAAGATAGCCCCACCATGACGGGTTGCTATGTTGCTGGTGAAGGTACTGCCAATTAAATTTAAAGTACCATCAGTGGTGATAGCCCCCCCATCATTTTGAGTTGCTATGTTGCTGGTGAAGGTGCAGCCGGTTACAGTCGAAGCACCCCCATTCAGGATGGCCCCACCATTACCTGCATTGTTACTGGTGAAAGTACAGTCAGTTACCGTCAGCTTATGATGGTTGTAAATGGCCCCACCATAACCTGTGGCCTGGTTGCAGAGGAATGTAGTGTCGGTTACAGTTAGAATACCATTATTGTAGATAGCTCCACCGTTAGTTGAGTTCCCGTTAATTATTGTTAGGTTGGACAGTGTTACGTTGATTCCATTGGGGATACTGAATATCCGGCTGGTACCAGTTCCATATATTATGGTCCCGGCCTGGCTTTGACCCTGGATGGTCATGTTCCGTTCAATGATAATATCGGTGTTAGCGGTTCCGGTGTAAACACCATCAGCAATGGTTATCACTCCATTGGAACTTACGGTTCCCGTGGCGTTTCTAATGGTTAATTTTGCTGTATCCGGAGTGTAACCATCATTTGCATCGTTTCCCGATAAACCATTCACAAAAATAGCTTCATCCGTTGCAAAAGCAGTACTAGCACAAAATAGTAGAGTTATGGATATGAGTAGTAAAGGGATTAAATATCTGCATGTAATCGCTTGCTTTCTTATCTTTTCACCTCCCTTATGCTGGATAAACAGATTACACAGAATATTCTAACCTATCTATTGATATAAAGTATTCACTTCATAAGCAAATAGAAAAGTTTATAACAATTTTCATAAATGAGGTAAACTTGTTATTATAAGCTGAATATTGTTCATGCGGATAACTCTAAATTGAAAATATTACTTTATCTAAAAATTGTTTATTCTAATGAAATTGTTTTTATCTAAAAAATAAAAAAAGTGGGAAAAGAGGATTCATCAGATCTTATCATCAATCCTTTTTTTTTTATTGTCTTTTCCGGGTTGCGGCTAATCCGCCCAGTACGCTGAGAATTGCTAAGGCCAGTGGCACGATTGGTGCTCCGGTGCCTTGCATTCCTACGGTGTTTCCAGATGTTGTGGTTGCTGCGTTTACTGTTGGTTGTGCGTTTAGGGTGAGTGGGTTAACTCCTCTGCTGTTGGTGCTGAAGGTATCTGAGTTTATTGATGCGGTGAATAGGTAATTTCCTATTCTGGTGGTCCATCCTGTGATGTACAGGTAGGGGTCGCCTACTGTTACATTGGTCATGGTCCAGGTTATGGTGTTTCCAGTCACGATCCAGTTTCCATCTCCCTCAATTTTGGATATCACGAATCCTTCGGGTAAGGGAATGGTTATGGTCACGTTAGTTGCATCATCTGGTCCATTGTTTCCCAGTTTGTATCTTAGGGTGAATGTTTCACCAACAGTGGGATTGTTTTTGTCACTGGTTATCTGAATGTAAAGGTCTGCTTTAGGCACATAGACTGTACAGTTAGCTGTTGAATTATTCGGATACTCAGTATGGGTTTCATTTACCACATTGGTGACATTGGCACCGGCTAAACTGGTTGAATTTACCAGTGCAGTGAGATAGTAGGTTACGTTGCCATTATTTGCCACAATTGCAGCCGGCCAGGTAACAGTACGGGTAACTGGATCCCAAACACCGCCTCCAGTGCAGCTTACAAAGTCTAAACCTGCTGGTAGAGTGTCGGTGACAATCAGGTTACTTGCAGTACTTGGTCCATTGTTTTTAGCTACAATGGTGAAGAGCACTGTTTCTCCAACGTTTGGTCGAGTGTTGTTAGCGGTCTTGTTTAACTCCACAGTTGCCGGGTTAACATACACATTAGTGGTAGTTTCGTTGAAGTAGGGATATACAATGGATGTGATGTTTGCTATGTTAGTAAAGATAGTGCCCGCTGCCGAAGACGGTATGCGCACGTCAATCAAAACCGAAATAGCATGACCTGGCAGTAATATGCCACCAAAAGAGTCCAGGATGTTATTCCATGTAAGTTTTGCACCTTCAGGAATATAGGTTAAGCTGTCCGCCGGTGGGAATACGTACTCTGGTGCTTGTCCATTTTCAAGGGGTAAAATATCTTCTAGTGCAATATAAGTTACATTATCAGGGCCATTGTTGGTTATAGTGATGTTATACCTGATTAGGTCCCCTACATTGGCTGCAGTCACATTGGCTGTGGTGGTAATGTTCAGGTTAGCTACGGGGTTAATTGAAATGTAAGCTGACTCTGAGTCACTGGTAGTGTATCCATCTGCAGTTGCACTGACCTGAACCGGATTGAACAATGGATTCAATGCACCTTCTCTGGCATAAAATGTAGCGGACATGGCACCCGCAACAGTATTTCCTGTAAAGGAATGACTAATTCCAGAATTAGTGAAGCTTCCCCAGGGTATGTCCAGGGTTATAGATTCATCAGGTATGTGTCCTCCAACTAGATCACCACCACCATTGATATGGTTGAAATCAGTGGTAATGGCTGATGTTTCACCGTTGTTGATGGTGCTGGGGGTTGCGTTGACAGTTAAAATAACCCAGGGGTTAACATCCACTATGCCGGATATGAGGTTAGTGACTGTTGTTGGATCAACATTAGTTCCCCACCAGTTTAGTGTGGCATTCACAGAACCTTTTTCCCTACATATTGCACTACCTGCACTTGCGATGTTTCCAACAAAACTGTTGAAATGAGCTGTTGAATTAACAGAACCGCCCTGCCAAATTGTACTGTAAATAGCACCACCATAATTTGCAGTGTTACGGGTGAATGTACAGCTAGTTGCAATAAAATTAATAAAACCACCATTTAGCCAAAGGGCTATAGCACCACCATAATTAGCATGGTTACTATTGAAGGTAGAATTCATTGCCGTACTGGTAATTGAACCTGAATTACCACAGTAATTTGCTATACAACCTCCCTGATTTGTTGCGGTGTTATTGGTAAATGTACAGTTAGTCACAGTACTATTAACATAACCATTATCGGCAAGATTGTAGATAGTACCCATGCCTTGTGCGGTGTTATTGGTGAAGTTACAGTTAGTCACTGTACTAATTATGTAATGATCAGTGATACCACAGTAATTCATTATTGCACTACCTCTCATTGCATTATTAAAGTTGAATGTGCAGTTGGTTACAGTAGTTGTAATCGGGCCTTCATCAGCAAAGTTGCAGATAGCACCTCCCCCTCCACCTGTTTGCTCTAAGCTTGTTGCAGTATTGTTGGTGAATGTACAATTTTCTACGGTTAAATCGCCATGATTGTAGATAGCACCACCCCTATATCCACTTCCATTGGTAAATGTCAGATTCCCGATGGTGACATTCACACCAGAGAGAATAGTGAATATCCAGTTAGTGTCGGTTCCATTGATTATGGTTTTTGTCTGGCTTAGGCCCTGGATGGTCATGTTCCGGTCAATGACGATGTTGGTGTTGCCATTTCCTGAGTAAACACCATCCGCAATGGTTACCACTCCGTTGGGGCTTACGGTTCCGGTTGCGTTTTGGATGGTTAATTTGGCTGTTTGCCATGTTTGACCATCCCAGTTATCATTACCATAGGAACCATTCACGAAAATAGCTTCATCCGCCGCAGAAACAGTATTAACACAAAATAATAACGTTAATGTGATAAACAGTAAAGGAAACATGTATCTATATGTAATCGCTTGCTTTTTTATCGTTTCACCTCCCTTATGCTGGATAAACAGATTACACACAATATTCTAACCTATCTATTGATATAAAGTATTCACTTCATAAACAAATAGAAAAGTTTATATCAATTTTCATAAATGAAGGAAAATTGTTATTGTAAGCTGAATATTGTTCATTTGGGAAAGTAGGGGGGAGTTATTTTTTTACATTCAGAAATAGAGTCAATTCAGAAATAAAGCCATGGTAACATTTAATAAATTTAATGGCTAGTGTTGGGTTTCCAGATTAAATAGTAATTTTTAAGATTAACTTTATAAAGTGATTATCAATATTGTTTATTAGGGAAACTATGAGCAACAACTTCCAAGAAAAAGTAACATTCATATGGGACTTAGCAGACCTATTACGAGGCGCATACAAGAGGAACGAATACCAGAAAGTCATTCTTCCTTTTACAGTTCTCAAACGATTTGACAGTGCTCTGGAACATTCTAAAAAAGACGTAATTAACGAATATGCTGCCATTAAAGATAATGTAACTAATTTAGAATATCTAGAGCGATTCGCTGTTGATAAAAATGGTAATCAATTAGGATTTTATAATCATTCCAAATATGATTTCAGATCTCTATTGGAAGACCCAGATCATATTGAAGAAAATTTAGTACATTATTTAGATTCTTTCAGCCCAAATGTCAAAGATATTTTCGATAATTTTTATATTAAAAATCATATAAGCCGTCTTTCCAAAGCTAACTTATTATTTTTACTCTTAAAAAAGTTTTCAGAGTCCAAAGTGGATTTACACCCAGATAAAGTTTCCAACCATGAGATGGGGACCATATTCGAGGAGCTTATCAGGAAATTCTCTGAACAATCTAATGAAGAAGCTGGAGAGCACTTCACACCTCGTGATGTGGTTAAGTTAATGACCTGCCTTATCTTCCTTGAAAATGGAATCAAACTTAAAGAAAAAGATTTGATCAAACTGATATACGATCCTGCCTGTGGAACTGGAGGAATGCTTACCAGTTGTAAAAACTTCATAAAAGAACTGAATGACACCGTGGAAGTGGTACTTTACGGCCAGGAAGTAAATGAAGAAATATACGCTATCTGCAAAGCAGACATGCTCATCAAGGGTGAAAACTCCAACAACATTAAAGGACCCTTTAGCACCCTTTCTGAGGACCAGCTTCCTAATGATCGATTTGACTTCATGATCTCCAATCCCCCATACGGCCGTAAGTGGGAGCAGGATAAAGATGCGGTGATGAAGGAAGCTGAACAGGGATTCGAAGGACGATTCGGTGCAGGACTGCCCAGAATAAACGACGGCCAGTTACTATTCCTGGAGCACATGCTATCCAAGATGAAGATAGATGAAAAATCAAGGATAGCAGTAATCACAAATGGTTCGCCACTTTTCACTGGAGATGCCGGATCCGGTGAGAGCAACATCAGAAAATGGATAATTGAAAGCGATTACCTGGAAGCCATAATTGGACTTCCGGATCAGTTATTTTACAACACAGGTATCCGGACCTACATCTGGGTCCTCACCAACCAGAAACCAGAAGAAAGGAAGGGTAAGATACAGCTGGTGGATGCCTCCCAGAAATACATAAAAATGCGGAAGAGCCTGGGAAACAAGAGACACCAGCTCAGCGACAACGACATAAATGATATTTTAGATCTTTACTGCAAATTCGATGAAAACGATGTGATCAAAGTCTTTGATAATGAGGACTTCGGCTACACTAAGGTAACTGTGGAAAGACCATTACAACTGAACTATGAGGTAACCGAAGAAAGACTAGAAAATCTCTATGCAGTTAATGCCTTCAACAAGTTAGCAGCAAGCAAAAGTAAAGATCCTGAGACTAAACTCCGGGAAGAAAAAGAGGGAAAACAATTACAGGACGAGATCATCAAAGCCCTCCAAAAAATAGACCAGCCATACAAAAACTGGGATGAATTCGAAAAGAGAATTAAAAAAGCACTAAAACCATTCAAACTCTCACCCACATTTATAAAAAATATTATAATGGCATTATCCGTGCATGATGATACTGCAGACTATGTGACTGACGCCAAAGGTAACAAAAAAGCTGATGGAAAGCTCAGGGACACAGAAAAGATTCCCCTAAATGAAAATATTGATGAATATTTCCAGAGGGAAGTCTTACCTTACTATCCTGATGCCTGGATGGACCGTAAGAAGGATAAGATCGGTTATGAAATCAATTTCACCCAATATTTCTACCAGTACCAGCCTCCAAGACCATTAGAAGAGATTGAAAATGATATAAAGAAGGTCACAGCGGAGATTCAGGAACTTATTAAGGAGGACTTGGATGAAACTTAAACCTTATCCTGAATATAAGGATTCTGGGGTGGAATGGATCGGCGATATTCCAGTAAGTTGGGGAATCTTTAAATTAAAACATGTGATAAATGAGTTCATTTCTGGAGGAACTCCAAACTCAGATAATGAAAAATTTTGGGTTCAAAATGAAGAAGATGGTGTTCCATGGGTTGCAATTGGAGACATGACCAATAATGAAGTTGTTGAGGATACAAAGAAAAAAATTACTTTTGATGGATTAGCAAACAAAAAATTGAGAATTTTAAAAAGTGGAACTTTAATTTATTCAATTTTTGCTTCATTAGGAAAAGTTTCATTGCTTGGAATTGATGCAACGACTAATCAAGCAATTTTAGGATTGATAACGAATGAAAAAATAGATGGCATATTCCTAAAATACTATTTAAGATATTTAGAAAAACCCATTATTGCTTTATCTAATGCTAATACTCAAAACAATCTTAATTCAACAATTGTTAAAAATATTGAATTTTCTTTACCAAATGATTATAATGATCAAATAAAAATTGCATCTTTTCTCGATAAAAAAACCTCAGAAATCGATTTGACAATTGAAAAAGACACCCGTCTTATTGAACTTCTCAAGGAAAAAAGAACTGCCCTGATAAATCATGTGGTGACCAAGGGCCTGGACTCCACGGTGAAGATGAAGGATTCGGGGGTGGAATGGATCGGCGAGATACCTGAAAGTTGGGAAATTGGTCGTATGGGTGCGGACTGTACTGTTAAGGCCCGTCTTGGATGGAGAGGTTTGAAAGCATCAGAATATGTTAATGAAGGTTATATTTTCCTTTCAACACCAAATATAAAAAATAATGAAATAGATTTTGAAAATGTTAATTATATTACTCCAGAAAGGTATTTTGAGTCTCCTGAGATAATGCTTGATGTGGGGGATGTTTTATTAGCTAAAGATGGATCAACCTTGGGCATATCAAATGTTGTCAGATATTTACCGGTTCCCGCAACAGTAAATAGTTCTATAGCTGTAATTAAACCAAAAAATGGGTTAAATTCTGTATATTTACATTATTTTATTTCATCTGCTTACATGCAGAATGTTATTCAAAAAATTAAAGATGGCATGGGGGTTCCTCATCTTTTTCAAGCAGATATTAGAAAATTTACAATTTTTAAACCCCCAATTGAAGAACAATATTTAATTGCTAGTTATATTGACCAAAAAACAGCTGAAATAGGTTTATTGATTCAGAATGTTCAAAATAAGATAAATCTCCTTGAAGAATACAAAAAATCCCTCATCCACCACGTGGTCACGGGTAAGATGGATGTCAGGGAGGTGGCAGTGTGAGTACAGACACCACTGAGAAAAGGTTCCAGAACGATATTATCGATCATCTGGAAAGTACGGGTTATGTTCGTCGAAATAGTATCCGCAATTATAATAAGGTAATGTGTTTGGACCCTGAGTTAACTCTCCAGTTTGTTATGGATACTCAGCCCCGTGACTGGGAGAAGTTCAAACGGGTGTACGGTGAGAAAGCTGAAGAGAAGTTCTTCTACCGTCTAATAAACGAGATTGATAATAAAGGCACCATTCATGTTCTGCGTAATGGATTCCGGGATGCTGGAGCTTACTTTGATCTATTTTATCCTCAACCCAACAATAACCGCAACCCGGACCTATTTGAGAAGTTTTCTTCTAATATATTCTCAGTTATTGATGAACTGGAATATCAGGACCGTGAAAGTGGAAATCGGATTGATTTAGTGATTTTTATTAATGGTTTGCCCATTCTGACCATTGAACTGAAGGACAGTTTCAGTCAGGGTGTGGAAAACGCCATGAAACAGTACCAGAACGACCGTGACCCACGGGAGAAGTTATTCCAGCGCTGTCTGGTTCATTTTGCCATGAGTGACCAGAAGATCTACATGGCCACCAAACTAAAAGGACCCCAAACCAGGTTTTTACCCTTCAACAAGGGACTGGAAAACCCGGAAGTCCTCAACGACTACAAAACTTGCTACCTCTACAACGACATCCTTCAGGTGAACAAACTCTCCAACCTCTTATCCAACTTCATCTACATTGAAAAGGATGAAAAAACCAAGAAAGAAACCCCAATTTTCCCCAGATACCATCAGCTGGACTGTGTGAACCTGCTCTTGGGCGACTGCAGTCCGGGTAAGAATTACCTCATAGAACACAGTGCCGGTAGTGGTAAGAGTAAAACCATTGCCTGGCTGGCCCATGGACTTATCAAGAAGTTCGATCCCTGCGATGAACGGGTTTATGACATGGTAATTGTGGTTTCCGACCGGAAAGTGATTGATAAACAACTCCAGGAACAGGTTAAAGCCATAGAAAAAAGGAAAGGAACAGTTGAAGTCATTGATAAGGACTCCAAGCAGTTAGGTGAAGCCCTCCAGACTGGTAGCAATATCGTGGTCACCACCCTCCATAAATTCCCCTTCATCCTGGAGGAAGTAAGGGATATGGAGCTCCGGAACTACGCAGTTATAATTGACGAGGCACACAGTAGCCAGACTGGTTCCCTCTCAAGGAAGATGAAACAGGTACTTACCACCAACAGCCTGGAAGAAGCAGAATTACTGGACGATGTGGATGATGAGGTGGAAGAAGAACTTTTAAGGGAAGTTGAATCCTTCCGTAACCTGCAAAATATCAGTTTCTTTGCCTTCACCGCCACCCCCAAGGGTAAAACCCTGGAAATGTTTGGAACCATGAACGATCTCGGTGAATTCTGGCCCTTCCACCGATACACCATGAAACAGGCCATTAAAGAAGGATTCATACTGGATGTTCTGCAGCATTACTTAACCTACGGGACTTATTTCAACCTGGTTAAGACCATAGAAGATGATCCCGAGTTTGAAGAAAGGAAAGCCAAACGGGTGCTCCGAAAATTCGTGGAAGAACATCCCCATGCCATCCGCCTCAAAACCGAGATCATGGTGGACCACTTCATGAACTCCACCCGGAACAAGATCAAAGGCCAGGCACGGGCCATGCTGGTCACCCGGTCCAGATTACATGCCGTACTATACAAAAAAGCCTTCGATAAATACATAAAAGCCAACGGTTATCTCATTAAGACATTGGTAGCCTTCACTGGCGAGGTTAAACATGACGAGAAGAGTTACACTGAAAACTCCATGAATAACCTCCCACCGAATAAAAGCATTGAAAACGCCTTTGTGGAGGATCCTTACCGGATTTTAATCGTGGCCAACAAGTACCAAACCGGATTTGACCAGCCACTACTGCACACCATGTACGTGGATAAATCCTTAAACGGTGTGGCTGCTGTCCAAACCCTGAGCAGGGTCAACCGGATAGCCAACCACAAGAGCGATACACTCATCCTGGACTTTGCCAATGAAACCGAAACCATCCTAAAATCCTTCGAACCATACTACCAGGCCACCTACCTGGAGGAAGGCACCGACCCTCATAAACTGTATGAATTACAGGATAAACTCCTGGATTACCAGATATTCGACATGGATGAAGTTGATGAATTTGTAAACGCTTACAAAAAGGGTTCCAAGCAGCCAGAACTCCACTACATCCTGGATCAGGTTAAAAATGAATTTATTAAACTGGAAAAAGAGGGCCAGGTTGGTTTTAAGAAGGCTCTCCGCCGATACCAGAATATTTATTCCTTCCTATCTCAGTTAATGCCCTTCAGTGATGTGTACCTGGAAAAACTATTTATTTTCAACAAGTACCTGATTAAAAAACTTCCCACCATTGACAATCCTTTACCCTTCAGTGTCCTGGAGGATGTGGACATGGATTCCTACAAGGTGGTGGATAAAGGTGAAATATCCATTGAACTAAGTGGTGGTGAAGGATTAAAACCACCTTCTGCTGGAGATACAGGTTTTAGAGAAGAAGAAAAGGCAAAGTTATCCCAGATCATCCACGATCTCAACGATGCATTCGGCACAGACTTCACCGATGACGACCGTGTATTCCTGGAAAGAGTGAAAGACAACCTCCTGGGGAATGAGGAACTGGTTAAGAAAATGGAACACAATTCTCCGGAGAATGTACGGGCAGTATTTGATAAATACTTCAACCAGGAAATGACCGGACTTTTAAAGAGTAATATGGATTTCTATAAACGAGTGGCTGATAATGAGAAATTACGGGATAAGTTGAAGATTGCTTTGTTTGATTTGCTTTATGAGGATTTTGGGAAATCTGAGTAAGAGGGTTATTAAGAGATTTTTAAATCAAAAGCATGTTAATAAGATGCCTATATCAATAATTAAACAGTTAAAATAGTTTGGGGGAATTCAAATTAAAAAAATGTGGATGGTAAGAGCAGGCGAAGGAGCTTTTTTAATTGACCGTTTTAAAAATGAAAATAAAGTTGTAATAGGATGGGAAATTGGCGATCTGACAAACGTTAAAAATCTGGATGAAATCAAAAATTTGTTAAGAGAACATTCAGACTGGAAAGATGGTCAAATAAACATTGCAGCATCTCAGATCAGTAAATTTCGTTTTGATTTTAAAAAAAATGACTATGTTATTTCGTATGACCCACAAGAACGTGTTTATTTAGTGGGGGAACTCGTATCGGACTACATATACGATGACACGTTTTATCCAGATAATCATTTGGAATATTGTGACGTAAGACTGGTAAATTGGTTAGGAACTGTTAATCGAGATGATCTTTCCACTTCCACCAAAAATACTTTAGGGGCCATATCCACAATATTCAAAATTAATCCTACGGCATCCAAAGAGATTCTTGATGCTCTTAAGGGAATTAAACACTCGGAAGGGGAAGAATCGGAAGATGAGGAACTAATCAGTTTAAAACAGGATATATTAGCTAAATCTCAGGAATTTATCAAAGATAAAATGTTAGATCTGGACTGGGAAGAAATGCAGGAGTTAGTTGCTGGTGTGCTTAGAGCAATGGACTACAAGACAATAGTATCTTCCAGAGGACCAGACCGAGGTCGTGACATTTTAGCTTCACCAGATGGTCTGGGACTAAGTGAACCACGAATAGTAGTTGAAGTAAAACATAGGAAAGGTCAAATGGGTTCCCAAGAGATTCGGAGCTTTACTGGCGGTTTAAGGCCTGGTGACAAAGGTTTGTATGTATCTACAGGAGGATACAGTAAAGAGGCCAAGTATGAAGGTGAAAGAGCTAATAATCCAGTAACACTCGTAGATGCGGACATGCTCGTCAGCCTAATAATCCAGTACTATGATAAGTTTGATACTGATGCCAGGTCTTTGATTCCTTTGACTAAGATTTATTGGCCAACTTAACTTAGTTATCAGGGGATTAAGATGGCTTTTGATGAATTAAATCAATTGAAACAATGATCTCAAAAGAGCCCATAGCTCTTTTTTAGGATAGGTGATTTCAAAGGATTTTCTATCATCTTTTCCTACAGGTGGAAATCTCTCTGCAACTATAGCCATAACAGTATTATAAAATGAAAATCATTAGTATTTAAAGATAAATTAGGGGGATGTGAATAATGGACAACAACCAAAAAAACTTTGTTTTGTATATATTAGGAGTAGTAGGGCTTTTAATTTTGCTTGGAGGAATATTTGGTCTTTATGATTGGAAATATGGTGTAGTTATAGCTGTAGTAATTTGGATAATTGGCGGGGCTTACCGAACGTACTTTGGTGTCCCCTCTAACAGGTAGAAATCTAAAATTTTTAAATCTATTCTATCCTTTTTTTACAAGTAAAAATAGACATTAACCCCTTCATTTTACAGTAACCTTATTTTTCCCTTAATCGTTTTGATCTTTAGGGAATGACTATGGTAAATTTCTTAATTTTCTTATTTCAGAATTATTGGAATTTTATTCCTAAAATTTTTAAATAAATATGACGAGTTGCAAAGACCTGTCCAACAAAACAAAAATTGTAACTTTTTTTAATTCAACAGATCGCAAATATTAAATATTGCAATGGTTATTTCAATTAAATAAGGGGAATTTCTATAAACATTCTGGTTATTTAGTTTTAATCTAGTATATAGATTATTTAAATGTGTGTTTATAGAATTTACCTCATATTATGTGGTATTTAGAGTATAGAAATATTCGAAAATTGTTTGATGATTATTGGTAATCGATGACTATACTCATGTAAAACGGTGGGACGATAAGTTAAACCTTTCATTGATTGGGAGACCCTTAATCTTATTGGGAAACATTTAATCGATGGGGAAATTTTCATCTCACACCAGATAAACCGTTTGAAATTAAGTAAATTAGAGGGATTTAATTGATAAGATTGGGTAAAAAAGTACGAAATGTAAAATTAGGATTTGAAGGCATCGTAGTTGATAAGAAGGAACGAATACACCCACATAAGGTCTACTTTGAACAAAAAATGACCGTAACTCCTCCTACAACTGATGGATCATGGTATACCAAGATGTATCTAGTTAAAAATCCTACCGAAGGTAGTATGTGGTTTGACGAAAAAAGCTTAATTGAAATATAATTTGTTTTAAATAGATCAACACGCTTTAAGTGGCAAATGTCTTCCCCAGATGGTAATTTTATCATTTATTTTTTATACATTAACATTCATTAAATAATTACCAATCCATCTGGTATTAATTTATATTAAATGGTGATTATCAATGAAGAATTACAAGGGTTTGAAGTACTTGGCTATTTTCAATGTATTATTGGGTCTATTTTCGGTGGTTTTGGTTCAAAACGCCATGGGTCCCATAATAATGTTGGTGGGAATAACCATGCTTACTTTCATCATGTTTAAGGGTAAAAATCAGGATATAACTGCGGGCATAATCCTGGTTGTGGCTTCCGCCCTGATGTTAATTTTGGAATATTTCCTGATACCTCCACAGAACACAGTATTTTACATATTACTTTTAACCATGAGCTCCGGTATTATTTTAACCTTTTACTATTCTTTGAAACCCCAAAATCCCCCCAATAAACAAGTGAAAGTTTTATCCTGGACTGGATCCTTTGTATTTGCAGTAAGCCTTTTTATTTTAATGGGTATTATTTTTAATAATCTCACCTTATCCCTCATAATGGGGATGGCCACGATTATCATGCTGGTCACGGCCTGGTTAATTCGAAGGAGTATACCCCACGATGACACATCATCTGATGAATTAAATGAAGGGTTCACTACCGAAAATCCTGAAAAATATTGGCTTAAATATGAAGTTGGTGGCTTCCCCAAGCCTGTGCGCTGGCAGGGATGGCTTTGTATGGTGATTCTTTTCTCATCTCCCTTTGTGGTGATAATTTTCACCAGAAACGTAGAAACAGCAATGGTTATTGTACTCACAATTATAGCGGCGGTTATGGTAGTAATCATGTTAAAAAGTAATTATAGGCAAATCATGAGGGAATACAGGGAAGATTTAAAGAAATAGGTGATATCCCCTAAATAAAAGAAAAAGTCACCACGGGGATGTAAATTACATTTCCCTCTTTTTTAATCTTACTGGTCGTATTGGAGATTACAATTCCGTATTCAGATTTATATCGGGTAATGGCCCTGTTTATCTGGGTTATATCTTTTTCTCCAACACCCACCTCAACCGGTATCAAACCATCATCTGCAGTCTGAAGCAGGAAATCAACACCGTTCTTGGCGGGGTCATAAAAAATTCCTAAAGGCCGGTGGACTGTTTCTTTCATTCTGAAAAAATAGGAGGCAACCAGACTTTCAGTTAAAACTCCCAATAGTTTCCTATCCCTTCTATTGTATTTACCTAACTTGAATCTTATAGCCGCATTCACGGTTGGAGACAGGAAATAATATTTCCAGGCTTTTCTCACCACTTTCCCGGCAGTACCATATGGTTTTACACTGAAAACCAGGTGTGTCAACTCCAGTATGTTAAGTATTTCCCGGATTAATCGGGGGGATTTTCCCAGTTTAGTGGCCAGTTTCGCATCAGAAGTTCCACCAGGGTCTTGCAGTGCTAAAAAAGTGATAACACGAGAAATAACCGACCTTGATTCTGTATTAAAAGACTTTATGGAAAAAACATCCTTTTCCACCACCCGATTGACAATGTCGAATACTCGTTCATAGACCTCGCTCCTTTGTATATTCAAAGCAAAAGGAAAGTCCCGACATAATAAAAAGTCTTCCCACTCTTTTTTCACCGGTTTATTCAATTTTAGTAATGTTTTTTTCATCTCATTTTCTTTTCTAGATGCATCTTCCACTGAACCTTCATCACCCTTAAAAATCAAATCCATTAAACTACTAGAGAAATCATCATTGGACCTAATATTATTTTTAAGTAGGTTATATTCTCTGAAATTCATGGGAAATACTGGTTCTTTTTTAATTCTCCGTGCGGCATCTACATTCATCTCCAGACTCAGTGCGGAAGAACCAGTGAAAATAAGGAATATTTTCTTGCTCTGGTCATAGACAATCTTACCTACCTGGGACCATTCTTTATCGTAATGAGATTCATCCAGGAAAATAAACAGTTCTTTTTCCAGATATACCGGTGAAGTTTCGTGAACTTCACCCACGAACACATCTATTGCCTCTAAAATTCCAGCCCCTAAATAGGTACTTAACTCATCAACTGAAAGGTAAAGGATCCTGTCGGAATCTACGCCCTTTTCATTTCTTAAATACTCATAAATCTGGAATAGAATAGTTGTCTTCCCAACACCCCTTAATCCCGGCATGATAAGAAATCTATTTTCAACATAACCATTTAAAAACTCATCGATGTGCTTTTTAATCTGAAAATATGTTTTTCTATGTTCAAATGGAACATTCCCCATCCGGGTATTATCCTGTGATAACTTTTCAGCCTCAGCCAACTTGGCAAAGACATAATTTAACAGATCTCCAGAATCCATAAGATTTCCACCTTTATCCAGTCGAGTTAAATAAGATCTTTATATATTTATGTATATAATAATATGCCTATTTTATATATTTTTATATATATCTATTTATAAATAATTATTTATTTTTATATACATAATGTTGCGGCTAAGGAAACACCTAAAATTTGGAAATTAATAAAAAAGGCAATTGTAATCCATCTAATTTTAGAGAAGCATAAATAATCCGATAACTCTATGGAAACTGTTGAATCACGGGAATTGTTCATTCCTTTTATCATTCTTAGAAATACAAATGGTTAAATAATCGTAATGCCAAGTTTAATAAGAAAATCTCGTATTATGGAGATTAAAATTAAATCAACCATTTAAATAAAAAAATGAAAATCAGTGATTAATTATGGAAGAAATCACCTACATGCGCCTAATGATCTTTGCATTAATCTGTTTATGGTTCCTTTATCCTGCTACTATGGTCCAATTAAGGCCAAAAGCCTTTAAAAATGCCATAAAAGTCTCTAACGGGACCAGTAACGGAAACTCACCTTTGAATAATATAATTTTTATGTATTCTTTTATAATCGGGCTTAGTACCTCAATTGGAACTATGATCACTTTATCCTTCTTTAGTGGTAATGTCATCACTGCGGATGCAATGAATATAGGTTTCCTAGTAGGATTTATATTTGAAACAATTATTCTATTTTCGGATAAATTAGAAAAAATATTCAATATTGATTTAAGAACCAATGAAAACATTAAGAAATATTTTTTTATCTATTTAATTTCGTTTGTAGTAATAATGAAATTACTTAGTTATCTATTATAAAAAACCGTTAATTTCAAATTTCAATAATCTTTATTTATTCTAATTGAAGATATTTACTATTTTAAAGCACATTTATAGGTTTATTAAGCCTTCGGAATAAAATAAGTCACTAAGAACTATTTTTACCCTTTTTTTATAAACGATTTTTTTTGCATATAATGGCTTTTAATCCCTTATACATTTTTGTAAATAACCAGAACAAATTAAAGGGAATCTTCGGGCTGATTAAATTCTCCTGCTATGAAAAAGGGAATATAACTTTGAATTTTTAAGATAATTGTCAGTGGCAGATCCAAACAATACTAAATTCTATATAGTACTAAGTTCTATTTAGTATTGAATTCTACTACCTTCAGAAATCAAATAAAAATTTCTAAATAAAACTTAGAACTAATAACTAAATATGGAATAATTCAATGGTATTTCCGAAAGGTCGCATAAAAATAGTAATTAGCTCTAAAAAACACGAAATTCACAGTTTTCGAGAAAATAAAATTAGATGAATTAAACGTGATGTAAAAAGAGAGTGAGATTATGGATGAAAAAGGCAAAATGACTGCTAGTAGTGGTATCACGAACCTTGATTGGTGGCCAAATCGGTTGAATCTCGATATCCTACGCCAGCATTCAGAAAAATCCAATCCGATGGATGAAAGTTACAACTACGCCCGGGAATTCGAGAGTCTAGACTTAGAAGCCGTGAAAAAGGACCTCCGTGAACTCATGACGGATTCACAGGAATGGTGGCCTGCAGACTTTGGCCACTACGGACCCCTGTTCATCCGTATGGCCTGGCACAGCGCCGGAACCTACCGTGTGGGAGACGGCCGTGGAGGAGGAGGCCATGGTAACCAGCGCTTTGCACCATTAAACAGCTGGCCCGACAACGCCAACCTGGACAAGGCCCGCCGGCTCCTCTGGCCCCTTAAACAAAAGTACGGCCGGAAAATATCCTGGGCCGATCTGATGATCCTGGCCGGCAACGTGGCCCTGGAATCCATGGGTTTTAAGATCTTCGGCTTCGGTGGCGGACGGGAGGACATCTGGGAACCAGAAAGGGACATATACTGGGGCTCCGAGAAAGAGTGGCTGGGAGGAGAACGCCACGAAAAGGGCAGTGACCTGGACAAACCACTGGCCGCCATTGAAATGGGTTTAATCTACGTAAACCCGGAAGGCCCCGACGGTGTGCCCGACCCCCTGGCTGCAGCCAGCGATATCCGGGAAAGTTTCGCCCGTATGGCCATGAACGACGAGGAAACCGTGGCCCTCATTGCCGGTGGCCACGCCTTCGGCAAAACCCACGGAGCAGGTGACCCCCAGTACGTGGGACCAGAACCAGAAGCTGCCCCCATCGAGGAGCAGGGTCTGGGCTGGAAAAGCAGCTACAAAACTGGAAAAGGTAACGACACCATCACCGGAGGCCCGGAAGTTATCTGGACCAACACCCCCACGGCCTGGGACAACAACTTCTTCCGCATACTATTTGAATTTGAATGGGAGCTTGAAAAAAGTCCGGCCGGTGCCTACCAGTGGAAACCCAAGGATGGTGCTGGTAAAGATACCGTACCTGATCCCCACGACGGAGAAAAACGCCGCACCCCGGGCATGCTGACCACCGACCTATCGTTACGATTTGATCCCATCTACGGGAAGATATCAAGACGCTTCTACGAGAACCCGGATGAACTGGCCGATGCATTCGCCCGGGCCTGGTTCAAACTAACCCACCGTGATATGGGTCCCAAAACACGCTACCTCGGCCCAGAAGTACCCGAGGAGGACCTCATCTGGCAGGACCCCATCCCAGCAGTCGATCACCAGTTAATCGATGAAGAGGACATCCAGAACCTCAAGGAAAAAATACTGGCCACAGATCTCCCTGTCCGGGAGCTGGTTTACACGGCCTGGGCCTCAGCATCCACTTTCCGTGGCTCTGACAAACGGGGCGGTGCCAACGGTGCCCGCATCCGCCTGGCACCACAGAAGGACTGGGAAGTCAACCACCCCGACCAGCTGAAAAAAGTGCTCCGGACACTGGAAGACATCCAGAGTAAATTCAACCAGGCCCAGTCCGGCAACAAGAAGGTTTCCCTGGCGGATATCATTGTCCTGGCCGGTTGTGCCGGTGTGGAACAGGCGGCAAAAAATGCTGGCTACCAGGTAAACGTACCGTTCACACCGGGAAGAATGGACGCCCGGGAAGAAGACACTGATGTGGATTCCTTTGCCATCCTTGAACCGGTTGCCGACGGTTTCCGGAACTATCAGATGATTCAAACCGAGGAAAGACCAGAGGAGTTACTGGTGGACAAAGCACAACTTTTAACCCTGACCATTCCCGAGATGACAGTCCTTATTGGGGGTCTGCGTGTTCTGGATGCCAATTATGAACAATCATCCCACGGTGTCTTCACCGCAAACCCAGGCACACTTACCAATGACTTCTTCCGGAACCTGCTGGACATGCAAACCGAATGGAAGGCCACCGAAGATGAAAACGTGTTCGAGGGAAGTGACCGGGCAACCGGAGAATCACGGTGGACCGCCACCAGGGTGGACCTCATCTTTGGTTCAAACTCCGAACTCCGGGCAGTGGCCGAAGTCTATGCCTGTGAGGACTCCCAGGAGAAGTTCCTGCAGGACTTTGTAAGCGCCTGGGACAAGGTCATGAACCTGGACCGGTTCGACCTGGCCTAAGTACTGGAGAAAAGAAAAAACATTATTAGGGGGTTAAAAATTACTTTACCCCTTTTTTATTTTTATTATTGATTATAATTCCTATTCAGAGATTGAAGTCCTATTTTGAGATTATAATTCCTATTCGGAGATTATAATTCGGATTTATATAGAACCCTAACCGGGCAGTATCCTTTTTATCCCGACCATCCTTAGGGTAAAACTTCTATAGTGGATAATGGGGAGTTGATTTTCTTGAAATGAATCTGATTGGATTCCCCAAATTCTAAACTATTGATTTTGTAGGTGTTGTGGGTAATGTCCTCAATGCCCGCCCTTAGAACCACCACCAGCGGTACGGTGCACCGGTCCACTAGTTCTTCCACCATGAAACAGTCCCGGTTCTGGGTTATCAGGGGAGTATCCGCACTAATCAGGAAGTCTTCCCCCTGGATCTGGTAATCTAAATTCTCAATGTAGGGGGACTGGTCAACAAAATATTCACAGATATCATTTAACATATCTTCATTATCATGCTGGTACTTGTGGTTAAAATCATTTTTCAACATGCTCCACAGATTATGACTAGTTAAACGGGCAATGTTGGTGATGCCCCCGGTTAAAATTCCCACCTCATTGTAGTTAATCCAAACATCCATGGCTTCGGCAATAGCTTTACTGTACCATCCCTTTTCAAACCGGAACTTCTGAGAAGCCAATTTTCTGAATTCATAATCCAGATGGGTGTCAAGGGAAACAGTCACCCTTTTATTTTGTGATAATAAGTTCTTCATCCTACCTTACCTGCAGATATTTTGGAGTGTGGACAGTAACTAACTCCTACTAATTAATAGGAATGTATAATTAATCCATAAAAATGTTATGGGTAAACTCACCGTAAACTCGCCCAAATATTAAATTTATTTAAATATTGATTTTTTATTGCCCTTAAAGAACTAATATATAAACTTATCTCAAATGCACAGTTATGCATCCTCACTTTATAATTGTTTTTTTACTTATAATCATACGATTTAGTGACAACTAACGACAAAAATGTAATCTCAATGATTCCTTTTGTCGGGGGTTTAGATAGGTATTTGCATAAAGATCCAATGGAGATTGTTTAAATGGGATTAAGAGAGGATATTGGTAGTCTTTTGAAAGAGTTACTGGAGCGTGCTCCGGGGGATGTTAATGGAGTGGCTGTGCTGCGACCGGATGGTTTGATGAT
>NZ_JARVXG010000041.1 GCF_029848115.1 Methanobacterium formicicum
GAAACATGAAAAAACTAAGACCCTAAAAATAATATTTAGCAAATTAAAATGAAATAAGAAAAATCATAACATTTCATTAAAATCTTCAACAGTTACATCAGCTATTTTAAGTATTTTCCGCAAGGTTCCCTTCTTAAGAGTTTTATGTAAAGGAACCGAGAATACACGATGATCCTTCTGCAAAACAACATGATCACCTTTACCTGTTCTAACTGTAAATCCTAATTTTACCAATGCTTTAACGGTTTGCCTCCCAGAAACTGTGGGCAACTTCTTAGACACTCAATTCCACCCTGGAAATCTCGTTAACTTTACTTAACCTTTTGGTTTCCAGATCAAGTGTTTCTAACACAAGTTCAATAGCCACTTTTATATTTTCAATGGCTTCTTCCTTAGACTCTCCCTGACTTATTGCCCCTGGAAGTTCCAAACATTGAGCAGAGTACCCTCCTTCTTCTTCTTTTTCAAGGATTATAGTGTATTTCATGAATACATGTTATGTCCTTTTATACATAAAAACATTACCTAGATATCTTACAGGGCTAATCTATCTAGATTATAACACCAGACCTAATTTATATTAAGCATCTATTTTATTCTACCATACTTAGCTAAAATATTAATTATCTCCTTAACTTCTTTAGAACTCAGAATTTTCCGGCCGCGGGATAGGTAAGAAACTAGATCCTCAGGGTAAACGATTTCATACGACTTTATATCTTTTTTTAAGATTAAATTATGGTTTATCGGGGATATTACTGAGTATATGGCTGTTTTATTTAATTTTTTACCCAGTTTATTTTTTAGAAAATCATTCAACTTTGACGCCTGTAATTTAACCTGTTTGGCGGGGTTTTGTGGTGATTTTCT
The DNA here is from genome assembly GCF_029848115.1 of Methanobacterium formicicum. Classification (NCBI taxonomy): domain Archaea; kingdom Methanobacteriati; phylum Methanobacteriota; class Methanobacteria; order Methanobacteriales; family Methanobacteriaceae; genus Methanobacterium; species Methanobacterium formicicum. The sequence continues at coordinate 871 of NZ_JARVXG010000041.1, forward strand.
GCCGGAGGTATGGTACCAGCAGTCCTCATCCGGGATGTAGGTTGGTTTGTAATTTTTGGTTTCAATAACGTAGATTCCGGTGGGCCCCACCACCACGTGGTCAATATCTCCACCCAGGTTTGGTATTTTAACATCCCGGATAGCCGTGTATTTTTTAGGTAATTTCTTGAGCTTTTTGGCCACTATCTTCTCACCCTTAGCACCCCTACTCCAGATTCTGCGTTTAGACCACCCATACCTAGATATGATTAGCCCGGTGATGACCAGTAAGGCTAGTAAGGATAACTGTAGCAATCCCAATATCCCGGTTAATAGAATAAACCCTGAGATCCTGATTAATAATACCAATCCCATGATCCCCATTAATAGAATAATTACCCCCAGAAAGGTTATTTTAGTGTAATAGGATACCTTTGATTTTACATGTGATTTCTGTTTGGAAATGTTCACCACTCCATAATTTCTTATTAAATTTAGTATAAACCTATTTTTTTAACTATTAAGTCCTATATAAAGGTTTTTAGTGGTTAGATTAAGAGAAATATGGTAATTCTTTAAAAAGAGTTAATTTTTTATTTATTTTAGATTCAAATAGGAATTATTTAAAAAAATACAAAATACCATTATAAATTATTAGCTTAAATGAATTTGGCAATAATTAGCCATATATCAGTATCATTTATTTAGAAATTCCAAGTATGCCTTTAAAAATGTTTTAATGTCATTGATATTTTGGTTGAGTATTTCATAGATCATCTCATCATCTACTTCCCAGTAGATATGAACCAATCTATTCCTGAACTGGGCCACCGATCTGCATCATACTTCAAGCCCTAAAGCCTCCCTCATGTAGCGTTTACGATAGAAGTTAAAATCATGGTACATGGCCAGAGTTAGAGAGATAAAATCACTGCGTGTCAGTTCATCTTTACTGAAAAGAAGGGTACCTTCTTTAAAGACATTATACCGAAAAGATAAAGGAGAACGGTTCAAGATTCTGACATCAACTGGAAAATGAACTGCATTTTCAAGTTCGCTTTCTATTTCAAATTCCAGGTGGATGGCCTCTTTTTTATCCAGGTTTTTTTCAAGGTAAATTGCCAGATCTATGTCCCTAAAGTTCTCCTTCAAAAAGGACCCGTGCAGATAGGCAAAAATTATCTTTTCCTGATTTAATATGGAAGTTATACTTTCCATAATACGCCTTTTTTCAGGTGGGGTCAACTGGTAACTTTTAAGACTCTGCACTGTATCACCATCTGGGATTAATTATCTTTTAAGGATTATATAAATTATTAGATTTATATCACAGCCCTTATTTTTAATTTTTCATCACTATTTTTAGTTATATCCCTAAAATGGGGGTTTGATGGAAATCTAGAATAAATATATGTATGAAACGTTATTAACTTCCAAAATAAGCAGAATTGTATTCCAAATAAGTAAAACCTATTTCTAAATTGATTAGGTTAATAATTAGTGCATAAAAAAAAGAAAAACGGGGAGAAATGATTATAACTTTCTCCTACCCAGAACTGCTCCACCGAATATGGACAGTAAAGCCAGTATCAGGCCCACTGGACTGGTACCTGTTTTTTGCATCTCCACAGTTGCGGCGTTTACAGTAGGGTCTGTAGTGTTTTCTCCGGCGGCGTTGATGGTTACTCGTGTGGAACTGGTCTGGTTATCCAGGGTGGCCGTGATTAAGGCACTACCCACACCCGAAGCCGTGAAGAGACTGGTGGCCCGTCCACTGGTTAAACTTAACTGGGCGGGGTTGAGACTTCCCAGGGTTCCGGTGAGATTCACCAGTATTCCGTCGGGGACATGTCCATAGGCCGGGTCGTAGTAGTTGCCCAGCTGGTCGTGGAGTAGATCCACAGTCACGGTTGATGTTCCACCGTTGTTGATGGTGGCGGGATCCGGGTTTAGGCTTAGAACCAGCCATCGGGAGATGGTGGCACCGCTTACTCTTCCGGCAGTTACCGGGTCGGATCCTGCAAAGTTGGTTCCCCACCAGTTGTACTCGGCATCCAGGGTGGCCTCGCTATTGTAGATGTCCACCGGGGTGTTTCCCACCAAGCGGGAAAAGTGCACGGTGAGGTTGTGGCGGTTGCTGATGGCCCCTCCGAACATGTCGGCCTGGTTACCGGTGAAGGTGCTGCTGGTTATGGTCATGTTCTGGTTGTTTATTATGGCCCCACCGTCTTCGGCACGGTTACTGTCGAAGAGGGTGTTGGTGATGGTGGAGTTACCAATGTTGACAATGGCTCCACCAGCCTGGGCATAGTTACGGGAGAACACTGAATCTGCAATGTTCAGGACACCCCCGTTGAAGCTGTAAATAGCACCTCCTGATAAATCGGCAGTGTTAATGGTGAATGTGGTGTTTCTAATGTTCAGGGTTCCACCTTCGTTGAATATAGCTCCACCTGCCCCCCCATCACTGTTAGCGGTGTTACCGGTGAAGGTGCTGTCGTTTATGGTCAGTAGTCCGGTGTTTAAAATGGCACCTCCCACTTCATAGGTGGCGTTGTTGCCGGTGAAGGTACAGCCGGTGATATTCATGGTACCGGTGTTCATTACGGCCCCAGCTGATGATGCACTGTTTGAAGTGAAGGTACAGCCGGTGAGGGTTAAATCACCATTGTTTTCAATGGCCCCTGCATCCTCGTCCACACCGTTATCAGTGAACACGGAGTTTCTCACCTGAGCAGTGGCATCCACATCGTTGAAGATGGAAGAAATGGACAGTCCCAGGTTTCCAGTGAATACGGAGTTATCCACGTACAGGGTGTTGGCGTTGAAGATGGCACTACCATACTCCGCCATGTTAGCAGTGAAAGTACAGCCAGTGACTGTTAAATTTCCCAGGTTAAACACGGCGGCACCCATACTTTCATCGATGTAGCCGTTGGCCAGGGTCAAATTAATGAGGGATACATTGGCCCCGTTTAGAATCACGAACAGGCGATTGGTATCTGTTCCATTCAGGATGGTCTGGTTCTGGTGTTCTCCGATGAAGGTCACATCCTTGTCCAGGGTGATGTTGGTGTTTTCGTCTCCAGTGTAGGTCCCGTCGGCAATGTATACTCTGCCCCCATCATTCACTGTGGCGGTGGCATTTTTAATGGTTAGCTTGGCAGTGAGCCAGGTCAGTCCATCCCAGCTATCATCACCTGAGGAACCATTAACGTAGATAACATCATTGTCGGCAGCAGACACGCTGCCTATAACTGTAATCATGGTTAATCCCAAAATAAAGATAAGAATCATAGCCCGAAATTGTTTCAAGTTCGATTTTTTGCCTGTTTTCTCTATCAGATTTTCACCTCCTCTTTTTAATGGTTTTCATAATATGCTCCTGGTTTATATTATTTTGGATTTAAATCCCGTAATTTGAAAGAAATAACCTTATAAACCCTCCAGAATATGTAACTGATTACTTACATGAGGGGTGCTGTAAAATCCTGCTATTTCTGAAAGTTATTGATATTCACTCCCCCTTATTAGATCCAATTTTCTGATTCTCGTGGAGAGTAGTTGATCTAATACAGTCATTTTAATGGTTTTATTAGACTGCCAGAAGAATTTTAAGAACTAATTATCTAATGGAATATTTGAATAAAGATTTTTTACATAAGCCATAGAAAGGTTATATAGAACCAAAATAGAACCATTATTAACTATACTTTAGTTTTATTTATCACAACTTACAGTCGGAGTGGAAGAATGAACTGGACTGAAGACTTAAAAAGAAAAATTAATGATAGATCAGTTGTTGTAGGAATTATAGGATTAGGTTATGTTGGCTTACCTCTGGCAGTAGCATTTTCCCGAAAATATGAGGTTGTGGGCTTCGATAAAAATGAAGATAAAATAAAGTTATTAGAAGAAAATAAATCGTATATAGAAGATATTCAAGATTCTGAGATTAATCTAGAAAAGTTACATCCAACAACGAGTTATGAAGAGTTAACACGTTGCGATTTTATAATAATTACTGTTCCCACACCATTAAGAGCAGATAAGAGTCCTGATCTTTCATATATAGAAATGGCGGGCAAAAGTATTGGTGAAATGCTGAAAAGGGGACAATTCATCATCTTAAAAAGCACTACTTTCCCTGGAACAACAGAGGAATACTTAATACCCATTCTTGAAGAAAAAAGTGGTTTAAAATCTATCAAGGATTTTGGAGTTGCTTACTCACCGGAAAGAGTAGATCCTGGGAATAAAAAATACAAAATCGAAAACACGCCCAATGTCGTGGGGGGTTTGACTCCTGAATTCACAGAAATCTGTGCAATGTTATATGAAGACATTACTGAAAAAATAGTTAAAGTTCAAGATTGTAAAACCGCTGAAGCAGTTAAAATGATTGAAAACATTTTCAGGAATGTGAATATAGCATTGGTTAATGAACTAGCGTTAATTTTCGATAAAATGGACATTGACATTTGGGAAGCTATAGATGCGGCTAAAACCAAGCCTTATGGATTCATGCCATTTTACCCTGGACCTGGTGTTGGTGGACACTGCATACCTCTTGATCCTTATTATCTTTCGTATCGTGCTAAGCAGTTTGGAATCATCCCCCGGTTTATAGAAACCGCAGGAGAAATCAATGATTTTATGCCCATCCACACTGTAAATTTAGCAAAGAGAGGGCTAAAAAGAATGGGAAAACCAATAAGAGGTTCAAAAATTCTAATACTTGGACTCGCCTATAAGGGGAATATTAGTGATACACGAGAATCACCGGCAGCAAATGTAATTGAAGAATTGAAAGAGAGGGGTGCGGAATTGAAAGTCCATGATCCTTATGCAAAATGCATAAAAACAAGGTTCGGTCACTTTTATTCCGAAGATCTCAAAGAATCTATTAAATGGGCAGAATGTGCAATAATTGTAACCAATCATCAAGATTATATTAAACTCAAATATCTCGAAGATAAATACGATCAAGGTAACATATTAATTATTGATTCACGTAATATTTTTCAACAAAATCGTGAAATGAATTTAGAAAACTTTTATAATTTATAATGGGGAGTTCAATGAAAAACATTGCTATTATTGGAAGTGGTTACTGGGGCAAGAATTTAGTTAGAAATTTTTTTGAATTGGATGCCCTCAAGACTATCTGTGATTTAGATGAAGTTACTTTAAAAGAATTTCAAGATAAATATTCAGGTATACATGTCACAACTTCTTTTCAGGAAGTTTTAGACGATGAAAAGATTAAAGGTGTTGTCATTGCAACACCGGCTATTTTACACTATAAAATGGCTAAAAAGGCATTGGAATGTGGAAAAGATGTTTTTGTAGAAAAGCCATTATCCTTAGACTTATCAGATGCCAAAGATCTCATAGAAATATCTGAAAAAAAAGGCAATATACTAATGGTTGGGCATATTTTACATTATCACCCAGCAGTGGTAAAACTTAAAGAATTAGTACAAAAGGGTTACCTTGGAAAAATTCAGTACATTTATTCTAACCGATTGAATTTGGGTAAGTTTAGAACAGAAGAAAATATCCTCTGGAGTTTTGCGCCTCATGATGTTTCTGTCATTTTAATGTTACTGAATGAAATGCCTAAACATATCTCTTCACACGCCGGGACTTACCTAAATAAAGATGTAGCTGATGTTACTCTTACAACTATGGAATTTTCAAGTGGAGTTAAATCACATATCTTTGTTAGTTGGCTCCATCCTTACAAAGAACAAAGATTAGTAGTTGTGGGAAGTGAACGTATGGCTGTCTTCAACGATATGGTTGATGATAAACTTCTAATTTATCCACACGAAATAGAATGGGTGGATAGAGTGCCGGTTCCAGTTTTAAAAGATCCTGAACCAGTGCCAATTGGATCAGAAGAACCACTAAAAGAAGAATGTAAACATTTTCTTAACTGTATAAAAACGCGGGAAAAACCAAAAACTGATGGAAAAGAGGGGTATAATGTCCTTCAAGTACTCCAATCATCCCAAAAATCATTGGAAAATAATGCAGAAAATGTTTCATTGGATACTAAAGATTACTTTGTTCATGAAAGTTCATTTATTGATGATTCCTGTGAAATCGGGCATGGAACTAAAATTTGGCACTTTTCACATGTTTTAACTGGTTCTAAAACTGGTAAAAACTGTAATATAGGTCAAAATGTTATGATAGGACCTGATGTTACTATTGGAAATAATGTTAAAGTGCAAAACAATGTTTCAATTTATAAAGGAGTGGAAATTGAAGACGACGTATTTTTAGGACCTTCTATGGTATTCAGTAATGTAATTAATCCCCGAAGTTTCATTTCTCGTAAAGATGAATTTAAAGAGACGATAGTGAAAAAAGGTGCAACTATCGGTGCTAATGCTACCATTGTATGCGGTAACAATATAGGCAAATATGCTTTAGTTGGTGCTGGTGCTGTGGTAACCACTGCTGTTCCAGATTATGCTATTATGGTAGGAAATCCCGCGAAAATATCAAATTGGATATGTGAATGTGGATTAAAACTCAAATTTGAAGATGATAATATTGCAGAATGCAGTTGCCAGAAAAAATATAGAAAAGAAGATAATAAGGTTGTAAAGCTATGAATATTCCATTCCTTGATTTAAAAAGACAATATCTGCCCATTAAAGAAGAAATAGATGAAGCAATACAAAGGGTGGTTGATTCTCAAAATTTCATCTTAGGCAGTGAGGTGAAAAACTTTGAAGAAAATTTGGCGAAATATTGTGGCGCTGAGCATGCTATTGGAGTTGCAAGCGGTACCGATGCGCTCTTGATCTCACTTAAAGCACATGGAGTCTCTGGTGATGTGATAACCTCACCATTCACTTTCTTTGCCACTGCTGGTGCAATAAATAACGCCGGGGCTAATCCTCAATTTGCTGATATTAATCCAGAAAGTTTCAACCTTGATCCTGAAGATTTGGAAAGAAAAATTAAGGAAAATGAGAAAATAACTGCCATTATTCCAGTTCACCTCTATGGACAACCTGCAGATATGGAACCAATCATGGAAATAGCTGAAGATCACGATCTAATAATAATAGAAGATGCAGCACAATCCATAGGAGCACAATACCATGGGAAAAAAATTGGATCAATGAATACCACATGTTTCAGTTTTTTCCCTGCTAAAAATTTAGGATGCTACGGGGATGGAGGTATTATCACTACTAATGATGATGAACTAGCCGATAAAATACGTACTCTAAGAGTTCATGGTTCTAAGCCCAAATATTACCATCATATAATTGGATATAACAGCAGATTAGATTCCATTCAAGCAGCTATTCTAAGTGTTAAATTGAAATATATTGATAAATGGAATGATATGCGAATATCTAATGCAAAATTCTATAATAAATACTTGAAAGATGTTGATGGATTGAAAGTCCCGGAAGTCAACTCTCAAAACAAGCACGTATTCAATCAATATACACTAAGAGTATCTAATGGCCTTCGAGACGATCTTCAAAAGTTTTTGGCCAAAAAAGATATCAGTAATGCAATATATTACCCATTATCCCTTCATCTACAACCTTGTTTTTCTCACTTAGGATATGGTAAGGGCAGTTTTCCTAATTCGGAATTAGCATCTAAAGAAGTTTTTTCAATCCCAGTCTATCCAGAAATAAGCAATAACGAATTAGAATATGTTATCAGTCAAACACTAGAATTTTTCAAAGAAGGGATATAATGAAGATTATTACAGTTTTAGGTGCGAGACCTCAATTTATTAAAGCTGCTTTGCTATCAAAAGAGCTTAGAAAAAAAAATGAAGAAATTCTTATCCATACGGGACAACACTATGATAAAGAAATGTCAGATGTATTTTTTGAAGAAATGGATATTCCTAAGCCTGATTACAATTTAGGAATTGGTTCTGATACTCATGCCATTCAAACTGCTAAAATAATGATAGCTTTAGAAAAATTATTCGTTTCCGAAAAACCTAACTTAGTTCTAGTTTATGGTGACACTAATTCAACATTAGCTGCAGCTCTCACAGCTTCTAAACTAAAATTACCCTTGGCTCATGTTGAAGCAGGGCCTAGAATGTTTGATAAAACAGTTCCTGAAGAAATTAATCGTGTTATAACAGATCATATTTCAACCCTCCTCTTCGCCCCAACAACAATTTCAATGGACAATCTTCATAAAGAAGGGTTGAATGAAGGTGTCTATCGCACTGGAGATGTTATGTTAGACAATTTCCTATATTTTTCAAAAATAGCAGAAAAGCGTTTAAATATTATGGAAAACTTAAATTTGTCCAAAAATGATTATATTTTATCGACCGTTCACCGAGCAAGGAATACGGATGATGCGGATAATTTAAAAAATATATGTAAAGCATTTTTAGAATTATCAAAGGAATATAAAATAGTTTTTCCAGTTCATCCACGCACTGTTAAATACCTAAATAAGTATGGATTATATAATAAATTAAAAAATGCAAATAATATTATGCTTATTGAACCTGTAAGTTATTTAGAAATGTTAATTTTAACAAAAAACGCTTATAAAATAATTACGGATTCTGGTGGTCTTCAAAAAGAGGCTTATTTTGCTAAAATTCCATGTATTACCTTAGATGACTCAACTGGATGGCCTGAAACTATTCAAGAAGGTCAAAATATTTTGGTTGCCCAAAAAAATGAAACTATTAATTACAAATATGTTGTCGATATTACAGAATCTTTTAAGTCTAAAAGCATGCACAAAAACACTTTCGGTGATGGGAAATCAAAAGACAAAATTGTAGGATTAGTAAATAATTTATTATAATTGTGATTCAATGGAAATTGATAGCTTTAAATTTGGTAAAGATATTCTTTGGATATCTATATTTCAAATTTTTTATGCATTTTCAGGTCTTATAACTTTACCAGTATTAACAAAAAATTATGGTGCTGAACTATACGGCTTGTGGGCCATAATACTGGCTACCGTGGGGTTATTTACACCTATTTTAACTCTTCACCTTGGAACTGCATTAATACGATATTTTTCTAATGATCATGATAAAAATAGCATAAGTCAAGCGTTTTCAAATATACTGTTCACCATAATAATAATTATGGTGAGTGTATTAATTCTAGCAATTTATTATAAATATTCAATCTCTAATTTCATTTTCGACAGCTCAATTTATAGTAATTATGTTCCAATAACGTTCTTATGGGCTGGTTCAACAGCTATTTTCAGTTATTTAATTTCTTATTTAAGATCTCAAGAAAAAGTAAAAGAAATATCAATTATCCAGTTGTTATGGTCATTCTTTAAAATACTTATGATAATTTTTATTTCAATTCTTGATTTCTCATTTTATTCACTAATTCTCTCCCAGATTGTTGTAGATATCCTATTTTCAATATTAGTTTTGCTATATATTAAAAAAGAGATAAAAATCATCATTCCTAACTTCAAAAAAATGAAACAATACTTGAAATTTAGTATACCTCAAATACCGACAGGAATTTTATTATGGTTAATTAATTCAATTGACAGATATTTCATATCCTTTTTTTTGGGATTAACTGAAACCGGCATATACTCTGCATCTTATAGCTTGGGAAGTATGATATCTTTATTTTATGCACCAATAAGTTTTGTAATTTTTCCAGTAATTTCTAAATTTTGGGAACAAAACGATAAGAATAATGTTAAAAAATACTTAGAAAATTCATTAAACATGTTTTTATTTCTTAGTATACCTGCATCAGTTGGATTGTTTGTATTATCTAAACAAGTATTAAATCTTTTGACAACAGCTGAATTTATTGCGGATAGCAGTTTAATACTAATGATTTGTTTAGGAACTATTTTCTTAGGCATATATGAAATTAATTTTTATATAATACTTTTAGACGAAAAAACTCAATGGATGCCATTTATTATTCTTTCAAGTGCTCTGATTAACATAGTGCTAAATTTCATATTAATACCATACATTGGAATTATTGGAGCTGCCCTCTCAACAGTAGTTTCCTACTTACTTTTGGCTTTAATTGTCACCGTATGGTCTTGGAAAAAAATAAACAATAAACCAGATTTTAAATTCATATCAAAAGTTATAATTTCAAGCATAATTATGGGAATTTTCATTAGTATGTTCGTAAATGAAAGTATATTGAGAATAACTTTACTAATTTTAAGCGGTGCTGCCATTTATTTCATGTCAATAATATTACTCAGAACTTTTTCATATAAAGAAATGAAAACTTTCATTAAAATTTTGAAAAAATTAATTACACAAATTACTAGTATTAAATAAGCTTCCTAATCAATATACTCAGATGCGATAATTATGAAAGTTTTAATTATAACATATTATTTTTTCCAAAACGAAGCGATAGGATCGTTTAGACTAAGAGGTTTAAATAAATATTTAAAAGATTATGGATGGGAACCCACTATATTAACCATTAAGACAAATGAGAGTGAAGAAGTTGATTGTAATGTTATAAAAACAGAATTTGCAGATCCAATAAAAACTGTCAAAAAAAAATATAAATTAAATGATAACATACTATCCAAGTTATTTCTTCGGGTATGGTTAGAAATCAACGCATATCCAGATGTGCAGAAAAAATGGATAAAAACTGCTGTTGAATCTGGAAGGAAGTTACTAAGAGAAGAACAATTTGATGCAATAATTAGTTCTTCTTCACCAATAAGCTGTCATCTAATTGCCCATGATCTAAAAAAGGAATTTGATATTCCATGGATAGCTGATTTTAGAGATCTTTGGACACAAAATCATTATTATAACTATACTCCAATTAGGAAATTTTTTGAGAGGAGATTAGAGTTAGGCACATTAAAAAATGTTGATGCAATTACAACCGTTTCAAAAGAATTGTCTAAAGATTTAGAAAGACTTCACAAATCTAAAAACATTTACACTATTCATAATGGTTTTGATCCAGAAGATGTAAATCTCGGAATGCCTCTAACTTCCAAATTCTCCATAACATATACAGGTCAACTTTATAATAAAAAAAGAGATCCTGAAGATTTTTTTAAAGTTATTAACGAACTGTTGGAAGAAGAATTTTTAAATAGTGATGATATAAGTGTAGAACTATTCTGTCAAGAAGAATCCTGGCTATTCGAAGAAATAAAAAATTTAAATTTGGGAAATATAGTAAATATAAACGGAACAATCAGTCACCAAAATTCAATACTACAACAAAGGATGTCTCAAATATTGCTTTTGTTAATGTGGAATAATCCTAAAGAAAAAGGAGTATGCACAGGCAAAATATTTGAATATCTAGCAGCTAAAAGACCCATTGTTTCTTATGGGGTTGTAGAAGGATGTGTTCCAACTATATTAAGTGAAACCAATAGTGGAATAGCAGTTAATAATAAAAATGATTTGAAAAACCTTATTAAAATGCATTATAATTCCTATAAAAATAACGGTTATGTTGAATTCAATAGTTCAAATAAAATTTTAAAGTTCTCGCAAAAAACAATGGCAAAAAAATTTAATGAACTTTTGAATAAAGTATCTTTATGAACCTTCAATCCATTTTCTATACCATAATTCTAAAATTATGATTTTCCACAGAAGCCTTCCATTGTTTATTCCAGATAAATGTTCATTCCACCTTTCTTTTACCTTTTCATAATCCCAAAAAGTCCTTTCTTTGAAACGTTTTGATTCAAAAAGTTCAGAAACAAATATTTTGCCTCTATCACTTCTTAGAAGTTTGTCATCAGGAATTTCAAAACCTATTTTATCTTTCCTTTCCATTATTACTTGTGGAACATTATCCTTCAAAGCATCCCGAAATATTTTCTTTGTGATACCTTTATGTAATTTTTGAGAAGGATGTGTTGAGATCATCATCTCAACAAATTCATAATCACAGAAAGGTAGCCTACTTTCAATGCTCCATCTCATAGAATTCTTATCTTCAAACCTTAACAGTTGTGGCAAAGGATAATACGTTTCTGCAAAGTATGACCTATCATTTACATCACCCTGAGTTGGCACATCCGGATTCAATTCAATTCTATTTTTATATTTAGAATGAAATTGATCTGAAAGAAAAGGGTGTTTGAATTTGCGATGTTTTAGTATAAATTTGGAAAATATTATTTTAAAAATTCCTATAAAAGGGTTTAGGTTTCCATGAGCTTTTTTATAGATTATTGCTTCATTTAGAAGTGTTAAAAATTTATATTCATGTAAAAGATCCAAAAAATAATATGTGAAAAAAAAGTGGTAACCCAGTAATACTTCATCAGCACCTTGACCATCAACTAAAACTTTCAAATTATTCTGAGCAGCAGATTTCATAATTTTATACTGCCCATAAATACTTAATGATATAAAAGGTTCCTCCTGCGTATACAAAAGATCATCTATATCGTCTAGAATGTCTTCCAATTCAAAACTAGTCTTGTTCCATTTTAATCCTCCATAATCAACAATTACCTCCTGGAATTTACTTTCATCAATTTTTTCACCAGGAAAAACTAATGAAAAAACCTCAATATTCTTCATTCCTAAATCTTTCATTGCACATATAATCGAAGAACTATCAATCCCACCACTTAAACAACCGCCGATAGGCACATCAGAAATTAATCTTCGTTTAACAGAATTAAAAAAACTATCCCTTATTTCTTTGGATTTTTGAATTTTTTTAGTTTTCAATGCTTTTTTTAAATTGTAATATTCTATTGTAGAAATAGAATTATCATTTAAATTGAAAAAAAGATTTTTTCCAGGTTTTAATTTTTTAATATTCTTAAAAAATGTTTCCTCGGTATGATCAGTATGTCCTGAATATAAAAAATCAAATATTAAATTTTCATTTGCTTTTATATCCATCTCATGCTTTAATATACCCTTAATTTCTGAACTAAATATAAATTCACCATTATCATAATAGTAATAAAGAGGTTTAACACCGAATCTGTCACGACTAAGAAAAATTATATCTTTTTCAATATCATAAATAGCAAAAGCCCACATTCCATTAAATTTTTCCACACATTTAGAACCCCACTCAATATAGGAATATAATAAAACTTCAGTATCAGTATTTGAATTAAATTTATAACCCTTTTCTAACAATTCATACTTAATATCTAAATAATTATAAATTTCTCCATTATAAACAATTGCAAATTTATTGTCACGAGAAAACATTGGCATATGACCTTTATCTGAAAGATCAATTATTGATAATCTCACGGAACCTAAACTAAGCTTATCATTACAGTAAAAACCATTGTCATCAGGACCACGATGTTTTATTTCATCATTCATTACCTGGATTAAATCATGATTACCCCAATTAAATCCATTGATACCGCACATGTTACAAGATTGAAATTACTATTATTTAATTCCCACCATTTCAGTACTGTTTTCAGTTTTCATAAATTTAAATCAATATTTTAAGAATAGTGGGATAAATGACATCGAATTAGAGTAATACATAATATATTGCCTTTTAAAAACATGATATTTGTTTAAATACATGAGAACTATTAATAATTGTTAAAAAATTTTATAATATGATATTAAACCAATAATAATCTTTAAATAAGAGAAATAAAGAACATTGATATGTTACTAATAATCTAATTAATCAATTAAAGTTAATTCAATACGGAAAGATTTTATGGAAAATAAAACTTACAGCAAAATAATATTAACAATCAGCTTTTTTTTTGTATTTATAGGTTTACTTTCTGTATCCAATTCAACTGTAACTGCATTTGAACCATCAATATATCTGGGCACACCAATACTATTTTGGATATGTATTATAACCTCATTGTTATTAGGCATAATTACTATAATACGTAATTTATACAACCGATATTCCGTTTTAGGGTTAATACTGGTCACATTAATAAATTTTATAATTTTATCCTTATTTATAATTAAAGGTTATTTCTTTTGGAATGCTTCTGGTGATCCTGGCATACACTGGCAATTTACGCAACCAATACTATCAACAGGACATTTTTTAGCTCAAAAAAACTTTTATCCTTTAACTCACATTTTTTTAACGCAGCTCAACTTAGTTTCTAGTGTTCCATTGGAGATCATTTTTAAACTATTACCAGCATATATTTTTCTTTTATTTCCGTTATTCATGTTTTTAATCGCACATTTTTTAGCTCCCGAAAAAAAGGACTATATACTGATAACATTAAGTAGTACACCCCTGATTTTTGGGTGGTATTTAGACCTAACCCCCTCAACAATTGCTAATTTATTGTTTCCATTTGCAGTTTACCTACTTTTCAGAAGTTATTATTCTCCAAAAATTCAATGGAAAATTTTGTTTATCATAATTCCATTTTTATATGCGCCATTCCACCCAGTTCCAGCATTTGCACTATTACTTATAGTATGTGTTTTATGGTTACAACCCATAAATCTAAAACAATTAAACTTTTTAAAATCAAATATTAAAGAAAATAGGAACTTTAATTACGCAATTGCTCTTTTATTTATAGTACTTATTACAACATGGATTTCTTCTTTTGGTATTTGGGAATCGACAATTGTAAACACCAAAACATTACTTACTGAAGGTGGATCTACTCAGTATGATATGTTAAGTAAAAGTATAGAAGGTGCACAAGATAAGAATTATAATGTTTTCTTAGAAGCATTCAAAATATATGGTGCAGTTATAATATATATGATTATAGCTGTTTTAACATTTACATTCATTAAACGGGAAAGACCTCATTTACTAAATTTGTATTGGATAATAGGTTTATTGACAATTTTTTTGGGATTTTTCTATTTTTTAAACCTAAGTTTTGGACCTACACGACTTATAACATATATACTCATATTATTAACAATACCCGTAGGAATTGGACTATCAAGATTTATACAAAAAGGAGGATTAATATTTAAATCATCAAACATACCTTCAGCTTTGGTAATATTGCTAGTCTTTTCTGTGACACTAATGGGGATTATTTCTGTCTACCCTTCTCATTACACCCTATCTGTTAATCGTCATACGACCGAAAGTAGTTTAAAAGGAACCGAATGGTTTATAAATAATAAAAACACGAACTTGTCTTATTCTACCTGGTATTTTGCACCAGATAGATATGCAGGCAGATTAGGCATTGAAAAACTAAGAGCTGATGTCACTAAATATAATTCTGTTCCGTTCCCCGCTCATTTTGGTTATAATGTAAATTCCACCTTAGGAGAATCATACACTAAAGATACATACTTATTAATTCCAGATTTTCTTAAGGTAGTTTATGTTTATACTTTTCCAGAAAGAGCAAATGAAATGCTTACCACAAGTGATTTCAATAGATTAAATGAAGATAATAGTCTAGATAAATTGTACTCAGATGGTGGATTTGATTTATGGTATATACATTCTAAATAGATGATTACATTAGGCACCCAATTGATCGTAAATTCTTAAAATCTTTTCTGATAAAATTTCATTAGAATATTTACTTTTTGCATAGGCAGAGATAAAATGCGAATCCCACTCTTTACAAATTGCTTTTTCGATACATATCGCAAGATCCTGAGAATCTTTCGGATTGACTAAAATACCTAATTTTTCATTATTAATAATTTTTGGCACGTTGCCTACTCTAGTTGCAATAACGGGTTTCCCACAGGCTAATGCTTCAGGTATTACAGTGGGTGAACCTTCATCTAAACTTGGAAGAACAAAAAGATCACATGCATTGATCCACATTGGAATTTCATCATGAGGGACTCCATTGATTATCTTAACATGTTTATCAAGTTTTAGATCAATTATTTGTTTTTTTAGGTTGTTTGGATTTCCCTTACCAATAATAATAACTAATAATTCACTGCAATCAGATTTTATTTTATCAATCGCAGAAATAAGATAATTATGTCCCTTTATTTCAACAATATTACCAATTGAAAGAATGATTTTTAAATTTTTAGGTAAATTTAGTTTATATTTAGCAATGTCTTGATTTATAGGATAGAATATTTTTTCATCAAAACCGTTTGCCATCACTTCTATTTTATTAGAAGAAACTCTGAACTTATTTTTCAAAATATCATAATTGACTTGGCTAGTAGTTATTATAAAATCTGAGCTATTGAGAATTTTATCGACATATTTAAACGATAATTTAGATTTAAATGGTAATGTATATAAATCACCACCATGTGCAGTGATAATAAGCGGTTTTTTATATTTATTTTTTAATTCTAATGCCACATAACCCGCTGGGTGAATAAAATGAGCATGAATTAAATCAAAAGATAATCTATTTTTTTTTATTACGTTTTCAACAGCTTTGAGGAAAAAAAATCTTTTCAGCCGAATATTAAAGAAATCATTGCCCGTTTTAGGTATTGGATAGAATCTTGGGAAAAAAACATTTACATTACAATTCTTATAATTTTTAGGGCTAATTTTATAAGATGAATAGTTTCTAAAAAAATTATAATTTAATAAAAAGGAAGGAAAATATGATAATGGGGAAATTACATTAACCTCTTTAAAATTTTTTCTAATCGTTTCGACTTGTTGTTCGACAAATATACCACCATAATTAGATAAAAAGGGATATGTATTCGTAATTATAAGTAAATCCTCTGCAATTGGCGTGCGAAAAGTCATATTAACTCTACCTATACAAATCTTCAAATTTTTTAGATATTATACTCCAATCACGTTCTTGAACAGTGGTATTTGCATTTTTACCCATCTTTTTCAAAATTTCATTATCTAAAAATAAAGTCATCTTATTTTTTAAATCATCAACATCTCCATCTCTATAAAAAAACCCATTAAAACCATCATAAACTCGCTCTGGAGCTCCTGTTTTATTTGAAATTATTACAGGTATTTCACAGGACATAGCTTCTAACACTGTCATTGAACATTGTTTAGGCCACACTCCAACATCGGACATTGAATAAAATTTATATAACTCCACGTTAGGAACTGCAGGTAAAAAAATAAAATTATTTGAAAATTTAGATGAATTAACCTTTTCCATAATTGATCTTAAACAGATTGGATCATTTGCCCCTAAGCATAGAACTTTTATTTTCTTGTCAGATTCTAATAGATTCAAAGCAGCCTCTATAAATATATCAACTCTTTTTTCATTAACTATTTTACCTACGTAACAAAACACAATTTCATTATCTTTTATTCCATTTTTTTCCCTTAATTTTGATCTTATTGATTGATTTCTGTTAAAAAGTACTGTATCGCAACCTAATTCAATAATCTTTATTCTATCTAATGGGATTCCATATATATTATTCATAAAAGATTTAGTTTCAGGAGTAACCGCTACAAATTCATCAACATTTTTAAGAATCATACTTTTAAAAAACAATTTAAAAATTTTATAAAAATACAAAACCCATGGACCCCTCAAAGCATCAGAGGTCATGTGATCATCAAAAATAATTTTTGTTTGATTTAATTTTTTTTTTAGTCTAGCTATTCTTATACTTGATAAAGATACAATCCCATGAACGTGAATAGCATCTGGTTGAAACTCTAAAACATGTTTTTCTAAATATTTTATCCATGGTTTATTAAATGTTGACACTTCAAATCGTACAGGCAACCTTAAGACATTGATGCCCTCCTCAACATGAGAACCTTCTTTAATCTCTTTATTTAAATGATCAGAAGATTCCAAATTAAGAGTGCCTAATGGTTTATCAGATGATAATACCATTACCTCATGGCCATTTCTAATTTGTTGTCTTGCTAAATGGGTTTCTTGATACCCCATCTGCGGTTGGAATTGATCAATTATATGGAGAATCTTCATATGCTACCTCTGCTAATTATTATATCTAAATACAATTTTTCTAAATTTTCTGCTATTATATTCCATGTAAACCTTTTTTTTACCATTTCTACACAATTATCGGCAAATGTGTTTTCAAGGTTTTTATCATTTAATATATTGAACATTGCATCTTTAAGATCTTTTTGAGTATAGGGTACCACAAAACCTACTTGATAATCTATCCAATTTAAGGTATCTGCATTTTTAGTGGTAATTATTGGAGTTTTTAAAGAACAAGCTTCTAAAAAAGTTATGGGAAATCCCGTAAAACTTGGTGTTACAAAAATATCAGCATCAAGATAGGCCATTTTTTTCTCATCCCCATATAACGGCCCGGTAAATATGACATCATTCTTAATTTTTAATTTTTTAACTAGAGTTTCAATTTTGGGCATAAAACCATCATCTGGACCGACAATTACCAATTTAGATTTATTTACACTAGTTTTCAAATCTGAAAATGCACGAATAAGTAAATCGATACCCTTTGATTCATGGATTCTGCCCAAATACAAAATGATATTTTGGTCTTCATTAATTTGATATTTTATTCTAAATAAACCTTTTTTTTGTAAAATATCTTCTTTAACTAAAGAAATACCATTTGGAATAATTTGAACTTTCTTTTTGTTAAGGCCAAATTTTTCATAAAGTGATAATTCTGTATTATTTAATGCTATCAATCTACTTGCATTTTCTAGAATATAACTTGCAAAAAATTTATTATATAATGTATTGATTATTTTTCTTTCAAATAACCAATTTAATGAACCATGTGCTGAGGATACATACGGAACATTGAATTTTTGGCAATATTTTGCAGTACAAATAGCATGAATCGATATTAAATCCTGTAAATGGACAATATCATATTCCATGACATGATTTTTTAAATAATTAATTATTCCTAGAGATAGGTAAATCTTATACTTCCAAGCTAACTTATCACTAACATAATCAAATCTTATAAAACGAATTCCATCAATATGTTCTATATCTTTTTTTGAATACCTCTGATTTGGTTCCAACATATTTGTTGTTAATATTGTAACATCATGTCCTCTCTTTACAAGTTCCTTTGATAAATCAAAAGAAACACGAGCACAACCTCCAGTAGACCATGCAAAGGGAGGTGTTGAAATTACTTGAAGAATCTTAAGAGACTTATTACTTTCTATTGTTTCCATCTTTTTTCCTTCAATATGTTTATTAGAATGTAAGAATAGATGTGTTTTCATCATCTCTTATTAATTAAAAACATTTTTTTATAGCCCAAAAAACCCAATACAATCAGATAATATCTTTTACTACCCCAAACAATCAAAATAACTTCTCTTCAGTCTGAAATTTCAAATACCTCTTTAAAATATTTTGGCCAATTAATTTCTGAATAATTTTTCTCAAAAAAATCACGACTATCTTTAGATAATCTTTTTATATTATTTTTAATATATACCAAACCATTAACCCACTCGGATATGTCAGAATCTATATCAACAAGATATCCGGTTTTTTTATGAATAATACTCTCATTTAAACCACCAATATTTGTTGCCAAAACTGGAGTCCCATACATAAATGCAGTGGCCACTACAGCACTTTGTCTAGCCGTTTTATAAGGAGTTATAGTTAGTATACTTTTTTTCATGAAATTTCCAAGTGAATTATCACTTATTTTTTCATTTTGGAATACCTCTAAATTATCATACTGATAATATTTTTTGTCATTAATTTTTTCCCTAGAAATTATTAAGAAATTAAATCCCATACTTCGACTGTTACTAACGATTTCAAGAAACTTCTCAGGATTCTTAGCAGTTACTGGGGGTCCTATAAAATTTAGATATTTTCTTTCGGAATGAATCAAATCTTTTCCTAAATCCTCATAAAGAAGGGGAATAATTATTTTTTTACCTTTAAAACCCGAATATCTTTTATTAAACAGACCACAAGCCTCTTGAGATGATAAAATAACAACATCACATTTTTTCAAAATATTCCCTTGGATATATTCAAAGAGATATAACCATCTCTTCTGGAAGGTACCATAATGGTTTTTATTCTCAACATAAGGTTCATGTATATGCTGAATAACAGTTCCACCATATTTATTCACTAACCTTGCAATATAATTATTAAAAAATGGATGAATATTAAAAAAATAAACCCATTGTGGTTTATCTGTTAACACAAGTTTTTTAATTCTATTAAAATTTCTATAATTGATAGAATCATGTAAAATCGTTGCAATGTCCTTCGAATTACCAATAAATTTGATATTGCGATTTTTTGATACCATCCACTCATAGTGAGAACTTAAGATATATTTCACTTTCATTCCTTTTTCTTCAAGTTGATTTCCAAGCGCAAAACACAATGACTTGAAAACAGGACTGTATTGCAAACTTACAATATAAATCATCAATTCCCTCAATAAAGTTTATTTATAATTTTTTGGTAGACTTCAACATTTTTATCCAAATTCATCTTTTTTTCAACAAAGTTTCTACCATTATTCCCTAATGTTTTTTTCAAAACGGAATCTTCCTTTAATTTTAATATGGCATTTTTAAATCCAAGAACATCACCTGGTTCAACAAGAATGCCACAATTGGCAAGTTCGATAAAATGAGCAGTCTCAGCTTCAGGAGAAACAATACTAATAATAGGTTGTTTTAGTGATAATAGGTTGGTTAATTTTCCAGGTAAACAGGGGGCTAACATTCTCTCATCTAATGATACAATTGATATATCTGAAGAGTTTACTAAGTTAAAATATTCTTCACGAGGTTGGAATGGTAAAAGTTTAAGGTTAGAAATGTTCTCATTATTGATTCGGTCTTCCAGATGTTCTTTTATCATCCCATCTCCCGCTAAATAAAATATAATATCTTTATGATCTTTTAATTCTTTAGCAACATTAAGGATATTATCTATGCCTTGAAATGGGGATAAAATCCCTGCGTAAGATATGAGAAATTTATCTTCGATATTTTCTTTTTTCTTGAAATCTTTGTGGGCTTCAAAAATTTCAATGTCCGAAGGATGGATTCCATTATATATGTGAGTCACCTTAGAAGGATCTGCACCTTTATTTACGACATAATCTATTCCCCCCTCAGATAAAACAGTAATATAATCGGCAGTCTTGTAAGATTTCTTTTCCATGTACTCCAAAAGTTTTATCATGATAAGATTTCGTTGTATTCCCCCATAATTCACATCAATAAGTTCCTGTGGATGAAAATCCTGATAATTAAGGATAGATGGTGTGCCATCATATTTTCTTATTTTATTCGCTAATTGGTATAGAGGTAGAGGTGGAATGTACATAAGACAAACATCAAATTTCGTGTTCATCCGTTTATATTCTCTAAAATATTGATATGGTAAAATAAAATGTTCTAATCCCCTAAAAAGAGGAAAATCCCTTATAGAAAAATGTTTAGAACGGTGCACCTCAATTCCATCCATTTTCTCATAGTAATGAAATGTTTTTCCCATATCTCTTTTATCTAAATTGAATTCACGAGGATAAGAAGTCAAAACATGAACTTCATGACCTTTTTTTATAAATGCTCTAGCTAAATCATAGTAAACATGTGCAGCACTCCCAATTTCAGGTGGAAAGTAAGCTACTACCATCAATATTTTCATTTGATATCACCCAATGTTACTTTCTACTTCAATCATTTTTTTAACACCTTCCTGAAAGCTAGTGGGGGTGATATTGAATTCATCCCACCATGCATAATCGGGAAATACTTCTTCAGCTGTTAGAGAATCAACTTGGTCAGTAGTAAATTCTTCATTCCCAATTAATTTCTGGTAAAACATCATTGCAAATTTAAATACACTAACTGGAAGGAACAATCTAAAGTGGAAACCATCAACTTCATTTAAAACAATTTTTATCATGTCTTTAAAGTAAATCACTTCTCTACCATTTATACCATATATTTGATTTTTTGGGAAATCTTTAACTAGCGAAATAATTAGTAGGCACATATCATCAATATAAATTGGCTGTCTAGGCCATTTACCATTCCCAGGTATGGGGAAAAATGGGAATTTTTTGGCAAACTTAATTAAATAACCAATATTTTTGTCATCAGTTGGTCCATACATAAGCGATGGCCTAATAATACAGTATTCCAGTCCACTATCTTTAACCAAATTTTCTCCTTCTGATTTAGTATTGGCATAATCATCTTTTCGCACAGATAATACTGCAGCAGAACTGAAATGAATAATTCTTTTTGTACCGTTTTCTTTGGCCGCATTAATAAGGTTTTGAGTATTCAAAACATTATTACGATGAAATGGTTCGTATTCGGGTGATGAAATCTGCGCAGCAAGGTTTATTAAATAATCAGAATTTTCGAATTCTTTTTCCCATTCTCCTTTTTTAGATAAGTCCGCGAAAAGCGTTTTGATATTATATTCTCTAAAATATTCTAAGTTTTCCTGGTTGAAATCAATAACAACAATCTCATTTTCCTTAAATCCATTTTGGAGCATTACTCTTACCAAATTTCTACCTACGAATCCTGCCCCTCCAGCAATTATTATTTTCATGTAAACCTCTAGAATTCTGCGCTTCGCTCGATGTCATCCCAGTTTTCCACAAACCATGAATGGGTTTTCTTCAAACCATCTTTAAAGGTTGTCTGTGGATTGTAATCCAGGATTTTTCTGGCCTTTTCAATGGATGAAAGAAGTCTGGTTTTGGCATCCCAGTCCCGGCGGGCTGCGTAGGCAATTCCCTCGGTGTTACCGGTTAACTCATTCACCATGTTCGCCATATCAATAACCCTGGTCTCAGTAGCAGATCCAAGGTTAATTGCTTCTCCAATGGCCTCTTCAACTATTCCCATGGCTATGAGACCATTAACAATATCATCTACATAAGTCCAATCCCTGGTTTCTGAACCATCCCCAGTGATAGGTAGTGACTGGTTAGTCATGGACCAGTACATGAAGTTGGGAATTACATTACGGTATTTTCCTGGAACTTCTCCAGGTCCAAACACGTTGAAAAATCGGGCATTAACAATAGGTAACCCATAGAGATTGTGGAAATAATTAGTGTAAAGTTCTCCAATGAGCTTGGTAACCTGGTAAGGAGTATGTAAACTAATAGAAATATCATGTTCTTCAAATGGCATTTTAGAGTCCAGACCATATACTCCACATCCCGATGAAGAGTAAACAAAGCGTTCCACTCCCACAAGATGTGCGTACTCTAAAACTTTTAATATACCCATCCCATTCACCATGAGATCCAGTTCGGGGTTATCTACCGAGTTTTGGTTGGCAAAATGAGCTGCCAGATGGAAAACATAGTCTGGTTTCTCCTTAAAGACACGCTTGAGCATCTCATCATCAAGAATGTCCCCTTTTACGAAGTGTAGATTTTCAACTTCGGGAATATTCCATTCGTAAGCTGAATCAAGATTATCTAATATTATAACTTTCTCTGCGTATTCTGATAGTTTCCGGGTGAGGTTGCTCCCTACACAACCAGCACCACCAGTCACTAAAACTGTTTTATTACTGTAATCATTATAATCCACGTCAATCTCCCCAAATCTTTATATTTTAATCTTCTACCCTGTAGAACCATCGCATCCATTCTACAGTTTTCTTAATCCCTTCTTCAGGATTTATTTTAGGATCGTGCTTTAAATCCTTTATTGCCTTGGAAAAATCAATGGTTTTAACCTGTGTGGTGAAGTCCTCTGCCTCTTCATAGGTAACTAAAGAATCATCACGGCCAACAGCATTCAGTACTATGTCCGAATAGTCCTTAATATCTTTCTCCCATTCTGTACGTCCACCCACATTGTATACTTCACCAGGGATGAAATTATCCACAATATTGGCAAAGGTAAAGGCCGTATCTTCCACATAATCAATGATACGTTTATGTCCTTTGTAAACTGTGTAGGGTTGATTATGTAGTGCTTTATAAATAAAAATTGGTATGAAACCTTTGAATGGAGAATATTCTTCGTGGGGCCCGTAACAGTTTACCGGGCGTACCCGTACAGTTTCCGTGTCAAACATGGTGGCGGAGTTCATACACATGAGCTCCCCTGCCCATTTGGTTATGGCATAATCATTCATCTGGTAAGTGTCTTTAATGGGATTTTTTACCATCACATCTTCGGTCATTCTTCCGGTGTAATCCCCATAAACCTCTGCAGATGAGAAGAATATCATTCTAAAACCCAGTTTTTCCTGTAATCGAATCATATGTTTGGTTCCGATTACATTAGTTTGCCACAGGTTTTCATAATATCCTTCTCCGTTCCAGCGACCGTATTCTGCAGCTAGATGATATACATATTCAAATTCATTGTTATCAAATAGACGTTCTAGTTGTCGGTAGTTACGCACGTCACATCTTTGGTAGTTGTCTCTGTTATTATGTAATAGGTCCACAGCAAAAACTTCATGGCCTCTTCCTTCCAATTCATGGACAAGGTTGGTTCCTATGAATCCTGCTCCGCCAGTTACTAATATTTTCTTAGATTCGATGAATATTCCCCCTAAAGTACAACTTTAGTATAAGCTTGTTATATTTACAATTAATTATAAATCTATTGTTTAAATTCGAATTATTTAAACAAAAAAATTATGGGCCTTCATCTATGATCATAAATACATTTTAAAAAATATGTTTACATGATTCTAATCATTTATTCTTCTTAAAATCTGAATTGGACGTTTGATAAAATACATTATTCTAGTTGAAAAATTATTATCTTCAAATGAACTCCATTCATCACTTCGAGGAATTATTATTATTTTCAAAATATCTTTTAATCCATCCATTTTATTTTCCCTCAAATTGAATCGTAACTTTAGTTTATTAAATATGCTAAATTTTTCTGGAATAAATATCAGTTTCATAACTTGTTTCTCTAAATCTTCTACCCTTTCATCATTATCTATGTCATTTTGAACTTCAAAAGGTAATGGTAAATTAAATAATTTTTTAGAAAGAGATAAATTCAAGGATAAAATACGTTTGATTGATAGATAATGCGATTTTTCCATTAGCTGATTCCAATTTATTGTTTCAGATCTTTTTATAAGTTCTGCAAGATCAAAAAGCCAAGATAAACGGCTCCACATGTGTCCTGCAACATGAATGGAAAGGATTAAAATTAAATCTTCATCAGTGAATGTTTCAACATCTAATTCATTTAAACTAATTGATTTGAAATTATTGGCTGGAAAATATCTGAAATTTGATAGTGAAAAGGAGAAGCCAATTGGGTTCCATTGAATTTCTAGGAGAATATTATTAGTTATGTTTCTAAACTTGTACTCTCTTTGAAATTTTATGTATTCTGACTCTTTCGATTCATTTAAATTCATTACTGCTTCGTAATTTTCATGAAGAAGAATCCTTTTCACTTTATTAAAGTCTTTTTTATCAATAAATATATCAATATCTCCGAATTCACGCAGGGATATGTTCCCATATGCTTGAATTGATAAAATTGGTCCTTTATATGGAATTAAGGTGATATTTTCAGATTGAAAAATTTTGACCAATCGACAAAGTTCCCCCATAAATAAAAGATTTCTTTGGGTGTTAATGAAATAATAATCTTTTAGAGTGCACATTACATCTTCAGGAACATGATCAGGATATTTTATTAAATTTGAGTATAATAGTGGCCTAATTTTATGATATGAGGCTTTTTTTAGCAAATAGTCCCAATTAACTTGATCAAGTAATTTTTTTATTTTAATTTCATTCGAACTATCTTGTTGATTTTGAAATAGTAAGATTAGTAATTTATCTTCGGTTTCCAGTTTGAAAGGTTCTTTGATCATCTAAACCAGTTAAAGTTTATGTTAAGGATGGAGAAATATTTATTTATTTGTAATTTCTAATTTTCATTTAATAAAAATCGTGAGGAAAATATGGAATTTATTATAAAAATAGTAATATTAATTTCAATTGTGTGTTTAGTATTTAGCTCCGGCTGTATCGAAAATACCAACGCAAACAGCACTTGGGGTGAAAAGAAATTATCCTTAGATACACTCCAAATATCCAATAGTACTGTTGGAAATAGAAGCGAACTGAACGATTCCATATACTATGTAAGTGGATCTATCTCAAATAAGAACTCCTTCGAAGCTTTGGATCCAAAAATACAAGTCACCACTTATTATGCAAATGGCACAGTATTTGCTGTGAATGATACTCCCTACTTGAAACCTCAAAATATACCTGCAACAGGAAAATCATATTTCTATGCTAGATTTGAAGACCCCAATAAGCAAATTTCGAGATTCGAGGTTAAAATCTTATCTGCAAAAGGACAATATTAAATTATTCTTATTTTTATTCAATTTAAACTGGAAGATCCCAGAATATCCCTTTATCAGATAACTCCTGCCAGGTACCACTTTCCATGATTTCCGATTTGTCAATTAAATGAATAATATCTGCATTTTTAATGGTAGAAATTCGGTGGGCTATCATAAGAATGGTTATTTCGCCGTGAATATCATCAATAGCCTTTAATATTTTCTTTTCATTATCCGAATCAAGATTACTGGTGGCCTCATCCATAATGAGAAGTGAGGGTTTCCTTAACAGTGCTCTGGCCAGAGCCAGTCGCTGTCTTTCTCCACCGGATAATCGAACACCCCGATCACCAATCACCGTATCCATACCTTCAGGTAGTTTACTGACAAAATCGTATGCTGCAGCCATCTTTAGGGCTTCCTTAAGGTCATCTTCACTGGCATCAGGACGGGCAAGTTTTAAATTAAAACGGATGGTTTCATTGAAGAGGAATGTTTCCTGGGCCACATAGCCAATCCTGTTTCTCCAGGAAGCAACAGAACTAGGTGTAATGGGTTTCCCATCCACTGTCACCTTACCCTGGTCTGGACTAATGAGACCCATGACCAAATCAGCCACTGTACTTTTGCCCGCCCCTGATGGTCCAGCAAGGGCAATGGTCTTACCGGCTGGTATTTCCAGGTTCAAATTATCCAGGGTAAATTGATTTTCATCTCCATAGGAAAAAAAAACATTTTCCAATTTAATAGACTCTTTAAACTCCACTGACCCGTTATCTTTTTCTTTAGATTCGGAGTTATCTAAAAACTGTTCTTCGAGACTGCTTACATTACCAAAGGCAGGTAACATGTTGATGAAATACTGGTAAGCCCTTTGAACTGTTGAAAACTGAGGAATCATCCGTACAAATAGGTAAATCAATAAAAAGAGACTGGCAGTAGGCAGCTTCACAACTTCAATGAGGATGAACACCATGAGGGCCAGGACAATTACTGTTCCCACATCGAAGAGTAATTTAACATCAGCGTAACTCCTTATGGCTTGAAGATAGTTTCCAGCCACCTGGTTGGACTGTTTTTTAAAGATTTTCTTGTTTTCATCCTGCATTCCAAAGCTTTTTATGGTTTTCATTCCATCCAGGTGCTGGAGGATGGAATAGTATAAATCACGAGTAGTGGTGGTTATGTCCTCACCGCTGGTTCTGGACCTGCTGGCTCTTCTTCTTAAAACTAATAAAATAACTATTCCCACTGCAAATATCACTCCCGTAAAAAGACCGGCCAGTTCCAGGGCAAAGATGATGTAAACCACCAGGATCATGATACTGGCTATGAATGTCAAAAATTGTCCGGTTCCCGTACTTATCCGTTCGATTTCATTGGTGAGTGCATGGGCCAGGCTGGATGATTTCATTCTGGAAAAAAATAACCAGCTGGAGTTGGTGATGGCATTATAGAGACGTTGCCGGAGGTGGTTGGCAAACTGGTACTGGATCTGGGAGGTCTGAAGAGTCTGGTATCTGGTTAAAAGGGCGCTGACACTGATGACAACCACATAGAGGATCAAAACAAGAACCAATGTGGGCTGTAAACCGAGAAATGAGAAAAAATTTGAAACCAGAACATCGATCTGCCCCAGGGATCCCTGGCCCACATCCAGACCCACCAGTCCCAGCAGGGGAACTAATATGAGCAGGCTAACGGCTTCATTAAGACTCAAAATAACCATCAGAGTCAGGGCCAGTGCCACTTTTCGGGGCATTAAACTGATTAAGTTCTCGGTGAACTCACCCATGAGACTGTTTTTGAAATTTAACATGAAACACCCTTTAAGTCTGATCTATATCCAGAATGGTTTTAAATTCCTTCTCGGATTCTCCCAAAACCACCAGGTCACCCTGTTCCAACCAGGCGTGGGCTTCAAACTCTCCATTTAGAGTTGAAACTCCGATTTTGATGGAAGGTTGGTAACCATATTTGGAGAACAATATGTACCCGGCCAGGGCCTGCACCAGGCAGGTGGCCCGGGGAATATACCTTGAAGATACCATGATCATGGTTCTTAGTCTGGCCATGGAAACCACGTGTTCCGTGGTTGGATGATATTTGCTAGCCCTTTTCTGGACTTTTCTTTGAACAGAAGGAAATGGAAATAACCAGAGAGTTATTCTTATCCGGATTACCCAGAATAAAGATTCAAGAGCAACCAGTTTATCTCTGGAGGGTAATTTTATGAAGTTTGAAATAACTCCCATATTCTTGACTCTCAATTTTCAAGTTATAGTACACTCTTGTAACTTTCCTATATAATATATCAAGAAACACATCATTAAAACAACACCTCAAAAAAATACTATTGTGACAAAATTCACAAAGTGATTTTCAACTTGCACAATTTCCCCTAGAACTACATTTTCCAGATTGATATTGTGAAAATTTGCACAGAATTAATAAATCCAATTAAAGTTTTGGTGAAGATCTTCACCAA
>NZ_JARVXG010000042.1:0-12500 GCF_029848115.1 Methanobacterium formicicum
TATCCCAGTGCGGATATTTCATCGCCGTTTTTTTCAATTTTCCTGTACTGCATGTTAACACCTTTAGATTGACCTGTCAGTCTAATCTTTTGCCAAAAAAATACATTATTTAGATATTCCATCCCAGAACAGTTCAAATGCCAGTTCAATATTATTTTTCTTTCTTTTTTCAGGATTTTTCTCAAAATGGGTTATGGTATTGAGTACGTTTCCCCAAAAATAGTCCATCAATAGCTCATCATATACCGGTTTGATTTCATCCTCTTTCAATCCCTTTTTATAGACTTCCAGGAGGTCCACGAACTTCTCCTCGATTCTCCCCTTGGTGAATGATGTTATGTAGGGGGAACAGTGGAAGGTCATTATAAAATTGAATTTGTAAGGCTCTTCAATACCAAAATTCACAAAGTTAAGCCACAGGGATTTAACATTTTCTTTAAATGATTTGCTCTCATCGTAGTCTCCCTGGGAGGCTTCTAAGATGTTTTCTTTAGTGTAGATGTAAAGACGGTCAATGAGATCTTCCTTGGTCTTGAAATAGTGGAAGAGGGTACCGGTGGCCACTCCAGCAGTTTTTGCAATTTCCGCAGTGGAAGTACCATGAAATCCCCTTTCTACAAAGAGTGGAAGGGCTGTGTCCAGTATTTTCTGTTCTTTTTCCTTCAACTTGCCTACATCCTTAAATTCACTTTATTTAATTACTAGACTGATTAGTCGGTTTAGTATTTAAAGTTTTCCCGCCCTACTTATCCTGGGGAGAGGAAGGAATATAAAATTGGTTTGATCAGTACTCCCTGAAACTTATCTATCAACCTCAAACTTGAGGTAGAAAAAATTAGGAGAGATGGTATTTTGTTAGAGGATCACTATGCTTGGGCTTTGAAAACAACAGTAAAACTATTAATGGGAAAATTTAGAGGAATAATACCTATTCTAAAATTACCGGGTGTGTACCATGATTTCCCACATTAAAAAAATATCTTCGTCAACGATATTCCCCTTATTACTGATTTTAACCATTTTATCTCTGGGAGTTTTAACTCCCATCATAACCATGGTGGCCTTTGGGGCGATACTGGCCTATTACGTTCGATTCATTGCCAAAAAAATCAAACCCTACGTTAAATATAATACACTGGCCATCACCCTGGGAATGATCTTGCTGGCCATACCCATTGTTTTACTGCTGTACTTCACCATCACCCAGATCCTGGGCATTTCCGTGTCTCTTTTCGGATCTTTACAGGCTACAGCTGGAAATAATCCCTTAAACTTCAGTTTGATCAGCGATGCCGTCCAAAAACTGGGTTTTTCTGCCACAGTGTCCCAGGGAATAGCGGATGCCATAAGATCGGGGATCACCCAGCTGTTATCAGCCATTACCAATTCCCTGATTAACATGGTCAGTTCCATCCCGGCCCTCGCTGCTCAGGTCCTCATACTGATCTTTTCCATCTTCTACTTTGCCCGGGACGGGGATAAAATAGTTCAATACATAAAAGACGTGGTTCCAGATAAGGATAAAGGTTTCTACCGGGAAGTCATAAAGGGGGCTGATGATGTCTTGAAAAGCATCATAGTGGGTAACATTATACCTGCTGCCATCCTGGGAATACTATCTGGGGTGGTTTATTATTTCCTGGGTTACCCTTACGTAATTTTACTGGCCATCGTCAGTGGAATAGCCATGTTCATACCCATAATCGGGCCGTGGATCGTTTACGGGGCCATAGGGATTTTCAGCATACTCCTTGGAAACACCATGCAGGGAGTGCTGGTGATTATCTTGGGGTGGATCATTGAAACCACCACCGACTTCTACATCCGCCCCCGAATATCAGTTCAATACTCCGAAGTCCATCCCCTGGTTTTCCTTCTGGGATTCATCTACGGAGCAGTGACCATGGGCATACCGGGACTGTTCATCGGACCCATGATATTGGGGATAACCTATGCCGCCTACAAGGTCTACCGGGAAGAAAAGGTCAAAGAAAAACAATCCGGAAGTTAAACCTGGTTAATTCAGTAATAAAGTAAATTACTCACTTAAATCATTAATTCATGCACAGGTGGTTGAAATAGAAAAAAAGGATAAAATCCTATTCATATTCATGGCTGCAGCCATCTTATGTAGCTACCTCCTGTTGGAGGATAAAACCCTGCTGTATCTGTTCCTCCTGATCTTTTTGGGCTACAGCTTTACTTCCCTTTATGTTTCTCACCATTACGGAGCCCAGATCAAGGGTTGGTCCAGTGTAATCGCAGAAAGGGATTACACCTCCTTTTTACTCACCATTCCCCAAGCAGGCATTATGGGGGCACTGGTAATCACCCTTTACCCTGGATTTTACATGCCAATTCCATTAATTGCTGGTTTTATACTGATGATAGTGGGCATGGGGTTCAACCTGGTGGTCCGGAAGGAATTAGGTAAGAACTGGGTACCTTTATCTAAAACAACACCTAATCAGGAGCTGGTCACCGACGGACTTTATTCACGGGTTCGGCACCCATTCTACCTTTCTATTTTAATCCTGTTTACCGGAGTGGCCGTAATTTCCTGGAACTGGTACGGATTGATATTCCTGATGGCCCTGGTGGGGGGATTGATAATCAGGATCAAAAAGGAAGAAAATAACCTGATCATCAAATTTGGTGATGAATACCAGGAGTATATGGAAAAAACAGGAATGTTAATACCCAAAATAACCTAAATTTAGTTATAGGGTTGATAATTAAATATAGAGTACATGCCAAGATTGAGAGTGGGTGAGGGATGGCCATGGAGCAGGATAGGAAAGTTGAAAAATTGAAAGAAATCCTTAAAGACAGAAACTGCACTATAGAAAAGCATTCCAGTGTTATGGAGATAACATTTTCACAGGAGGAGGATGCCCACTGGTTTGAAAATATTTTCGATGATTACCAGAGGGAATCTGCAGTTAGCTGTTTGATGTCCATGCGGGGGGCTAACGCCCGGTACAAATTCGTGTTCAATGTTAAAGACATGGACCAGTTCATTAATTTATTAGAAAAAAGTAAGGATAGTTAAAGGCTGTTCTGAGTTTCGGACCCTATCCCTGGGTTAATTTCATCCCCAGTTCCCGGGCCTGGTCTAATACTTCTTTTTTGTTTTCAACCGCCCCGGGAATACTGTTATCATGGGAGGAAATCATACCTACCATCTTGTACCCCAGAAATTCGAACATATTCTGGGTGTAGTAGAAGTACTCTTGGAATAGGTTCTTATCAGGGTTTCCCTGAGAAAATACCAGTGCCACTGCTTTTTGCCCGTATTTATCCTCAAACCCGGTTTTGAAGTTGGCATATAAACGATCGGTGAATAGCTTGGCCTGGGCACTCATTTGCCACATATAAACCGGGGATCCCAGTACAAAGGCATCTGCTTCCCTTATCTGAGCATAAGCCGTCTGCATATCGTCGTCAGTCCCACATTCTCCTTCGTTTTCCTTGCAGTGCATGCAGGCCTGGCAGGGAGCAATATCCATCTGGTTCAGATTGAAAAGTTCGGTTTCCGCTCCTGCTTCCCGGGCACCATCTAGCACCTCTTCCACCATGATTTTAGTGTTACCATCCTCACGTGGACTTCCCACAAATCCCAGTACTTTCATTTTCTACAACTCCTTTTGCTGGCGTGTTAATGAATTACTATATCTGTAGTTAACCTACATTATTTCTCCATTTATGGAGATAGTGTAATCCTTTATGATTATATTCTTCTGAGCCTTTTCCAGAGCCCTTTTAACGATTACTTCAATACCGGAACAGCAGGGAACCTCCATGTGCACAATGGATATTGATTTTATGTCCTGCTTGGTGAAGATCTCACTTAACTTCTCCACGTATTGGTCAATGGTGTGATCCAGTTTGGGGCAGAAAATGATGAGAATCTTATCCTTTAAAAATCTCTGGTGGAAATTGGCATAGGCAAAGGGCGCACAGTCCGCAGCAATGAGGAGGTCTGCATTTTTCAGGTAAGGGGCATTGGGGTTTAAAAGTTGCAGTTGTACTGGCCAGTTACCCAGTTCGGCACTTAAAATCTGGGGAGATTCACTTCCTCCGGACTGGGGCTCTGGAACCTGCATTGCAGAACCCGGACAGCCACAGGCCAGAGGAGCATCCTCTTCATAATCAGGCACTTCCAGATTTTTTTCCTTTAAAACATTAATGGCTTCTTCCAGGTATTTTGTCTCACCGTGCTCGTGCAGATGCTTCAAATGGGCCTTAATAACATTGGGTCCGGCTTTTGTAATATTTTCCATAACCCGAGATTCATCGTAGGGTTCAGCCTCCCTTCTCTCGATCTCTATAGCTCCTTCCGGGCAGTCACC
This sequence comes from Methanobacterium formicicum, assembly GCF_029848115.1. NCBI lineage: Archaea > Methanobacteriati > Methanobacteriota > Methanobacteria > Methanobacteriales > Methanobacteriaceae > Methanobacterium > Methanobacterium formicicum. Next base: position 4,353 of record NZ_JARVXG010000042.1, read on the forward strand.
GATACAGGCCCCCAGCCCATCACAGAATAAGTCACTGATGAGATGGGCCTTACCATCAATTACCTGCAGAGCACCCTCGGGGCACCCAGTAACACAGAGACCACAGCCATTACATTTTTCCTGATTGATCCGGATAACATCTCGCTTCATAATAAACCCTCTTTTCTAATAATTAATAAAATCTAATCCTGCAGTATATTGTTTGTAAATCCCGGTTGAAATAACATTCGAATTCATAAGTTTTTGGTCAATTGGGATATATAGTGGGTGCATTTTGTTGATGCTTTTCGGGTTACTCTCTGTTTACAACCTTTAGGTAATATCATAAAACGGGTAAAGAAAATAATGAACCGGAAAAACAGATATATGTAAGTTCATATGATTCTTGATACCGTTGTGGTGTAATGTTTTACCTTAAGATTCAGGGTAACTTGTAACTCATAGTTTCAGAAGTAACCTGTAACTCATAGAATATCTTAATTCGTTATAGGTCAGTTTAACGAAGTAAAATCAGAGTAAAGTAATCATTTTTCCTAGGAAACTATTATTTCCTAATGATTTGCTAAAATGAGCCAAACTGCTGATGTTTGTACTAGTTAGGCTATATGTGATGATCATTTTACACCACTTTCTAGTTTTTTTATTTTTAGGGACAAAAAATTTTATTCTACCATCAGTCTCTCATGTGAATTTTTTTAATCTATCCAAAAAAAAATTGTGAATCAAAAAAATTGTGAGATTTTGGAAAAAATTTGAATGTAAAATTTGAATCCTGGGGCGATGAAAAAAATTATTGTATATATTGGTTAGGTTGGTTAGGGTAAGAATTGATAAATAAAATAATTATTCACCCCTCTTTTTATATTCCAGATAGTTCTCTGGATACCTCCCCAGGACCAGATCCATTATTCCCTGGTTTTCCAGTTCCTCAATGATTTTGGCCCGAAACTCCAGTTCAGCTTGGGCCTCGTCCAGGAGGTTTTTGGTTACAAAGAGGCGGTGTTCAACTTTGTGATGTTTACGCTGGAGTTCCAAGTAGTTGTTGAGTTTTACATCCAGTTCTTTGCGTTCAAATTCTTCTATCTGTTTTTTAAGCAGCTTTTTCTCTTCAATCACATCCAGGATTATCTCCTGGTTGGTGTTGATCTTGTCTTTAAAAAACTCGATCTCCGATTCATTTTTAGCTAATTTTGCCTCCAACTCTTTGATCCGTTTTTTATCATCAGTTGATGTTGTCTCCTGCACGGGATTATCTTTCATGGAAACCTCCTTGGAAATGCTGCTTAATATCCCCACATAACTCCAATAGAATCATAACTATTCATATTATAATTTGATCTTTAATTTTATCTGTAATTAATATTCCATTTATAATTACATAATAATACCCGTCAGTCAAAGATCAAGATCCTGTGGAACTTCTATAGAAAAAAAAACAATATTCGATATTCAAGCTAAAAATTGGTTTTAATTTTAATTTAATAAATTAAAAATTATTTTTGTTATACTAATATAACATGTTATATTAATACTACAAAACTTATTAAATCAAGGGTGATGTTTAAAAAATTTTAATTATCAAGGAATTAAAGAATAATAATTGCCCATCACTTTTTGCATACTGTTAAATTATCGCAATATGCTTTGTTAGATGTATACCAAAATACTAAGATGGGGTGCTTTTTCTTAAAAACTTTTCTTCTAATAATATATTTATGGAATTTTTCATGTTTTTGCCAATTTCATGTGTTATCCATTTTATGTTTTTTTCCAAATAAATTTATGATTCTGTAAAAACATAGTGTAATCTAAGATTTTTTGGAGGTAAAAAAACATGCCAGTTATAACCATAGATGTTCCTCCCATGAGCAAGGAACAGAAAAAAGAGATGGTAGATAAATTTGCCAAGACTGCCAGTGAGATACTGGGACTTCCAGTCCAGTCCATTGTGACCATAATACGGGAAGTTGAAGCAGAGAATGTTGGAGTGGGAGATAACCTGCTCTGTGATATCCCCCATTAAATACTCTCTATATTTAAAACAGCTAAGCATTAATTAGGTAGAAACACTCTCCATTAGAAACACCCCCCCATATGTGACGGCGATAAAATGTCTGAAGACACTTCCCCAGAATCTGAAAATACTCTGAACCACCTTAAAGATGAAAAAAGCCCCTATCTACTCCAGCACAGAGACAACCCTGTGGATTGGTACCCCTGGGGTGAGGAGGCATTCCAAAAAGCTAAAGATGAGAATAAACCAATATTCCTTTCCATTGGTTACTCCACCTGTCACTGGTGCCATGTAATGAGCCGGGAATCATTCCAGGATCCGGAGATAGGCCAGCTCATTAACCAAGTCTTTGTACCAGTTAAGGTAGACCGGGAGGAGAGACCAGACATTGACAGTATTTACATGACGGTATGCCAGATGATCACCGGCAGTGGCGGCTGGCCCCTTACTATCATCATGACTCCTGACTTGAAACCCTTCTTCGCTGGCACCTACTTCCCCAAAGATACCGGACCCCGGGGAACTGGCCTCAGAGACCTCATACTCAACGTCCATGAACTTTGGGAAAACCAGGAGGGCGAACTCCTAAAATCCGCTGATGAATTAACTGTTTCCCTGGAAAAAATATCCCAGGGAAAGCCCGGTGACTCTTTACCCCCAGAAATAATAACCCAGACCTACCATTCACTCCAGGAAAACTTCGACCAACAATACGCTGGCTTTGGAACCAACCAGAAATTTCCCACCCCACACCACCTCCTCTTCCTTTTAAGGTACTGGAAACAAACCGGTGAAACTGAAGCATTAAATATGATTCAGGAAACATTAAAAGCCATGCGCAAAGGTGGAATATATGACCACATCGGTTTTGGATTTCACCGTTACACTGTGGACCAGCAGTGGATCATCCCTCACTTTGAAAAGATGTTATACGACCAGGCCCTACTGGCCATGGCCTACACCGAGGCCTACCAGGCCACCGGGGAAACTGAATATCGGGAAACTGCCGAAGAAGTCCTGGAGTACATTTTAAGGGACATGCGATCACCAGAGGGTGGTTTCTACTCTGCCGAGGATGCCGATAGTGAGGGGGAAGAAGGTAAGTTCTATCTGTGGACTGCTGAAGAAATCCAGGACCTACTGGGTCCTGAGGATGGAGCACTCTTCCAGACGGTCTACTCAATTTCCCCCGAAGGGAACTTCAAGGATGAGGCCAGGGGTATTAAAACTGGTAAAAACATACTACACCGAACTAAAACCTGGGATGAAATTTCAGCTGAACTGGAAATACCTTCAGACCAGCTGTGGTGGAAGATGGAGCATGCCAGGGAAGTACTCTTCCCGGCACGTGAAGCACGGATACATCCCGGTAAGGATGATAAGATACTCACTGACTGGAATGGGCTGGTTATCACCGCTTTATCCATTGCTGGAAAAGTATTTGGCAGGGAAGATTATCTGGTGGCTGCAGGAGAGGCAGTTGACTTCATAATGACTCATCTTCACAGTCAGGGCCGGTTAAAGCATCGCTGGCGTGAAGGTGAATCGGCAATTGAGGGAAACCTTGATGACTATGCCTACCTAATCTGGGGGTTACTGGAGCTTTACCAGGCTACATTCCAGGCAGAATACTTAAAAGCAGCCCTAAAACTTAACCAGACCCTTACCAAACACTTCTGGGACAATGAGGAAGGTGGATACTATTTCACCCCTGACCATGCCCCTCAAATCCTGGTAAGGCAGAAAGAAGCCTACGATACAGCACTCCCCTCTGGAAATTCAGTGCAACAGATGAACCTGGAAAGACTGTACCTTTTAACCGGAGAGAATAACTTCAGAGAAACCTCCGAGTCACTGGAAAAGTATTTCTCCCCTACCATGAAGCAGACACCAGCTGCTTTCACCATGTTCCTTTCGGCCATCATGTTCCAGACCAGTCCCTCCTTCGAAGTCACCATCCTGGGGGAAAAAGACAGCCTGGATACTCAGGGGATGTTAAAAGCTTTACAGAAAGAATATCTGCCCCAAGTGGTTTTGGTACTCAAATCATCCAGTGATGATCTAATAAAAGAGCTCATTCCCTCTCTAGAGAATAAAACCATGGTAGGCAACCAGGCCACAGCCTATGTCTGTGGGGATGGCACCTGTCAGGCACCAGTTAACACCCCGGAAGAATTAATAAATCTTTTAAAATAGGAGTAGATCTTCTAATAGAGGAATAGGTCTTCTTTATGGTGTAGATCTTCTATATGGGATATGTTTCTTAATAAGAATAAATCTTCTAAATAGGCCCCCCCCCATCAATGATTATTCCTATGTAAATGATAGTTCTTAGCTTCCCATTGATTATTCCTGAGGAAGAGGAACCAGTTTGGAGTATAAGAATTTGATGTTACGGTTTAAAAGACGAGAAAGCTCCCTCATCCGGCCAGCATCACCCTGCAGGATGAAAAGCTCCAGACACTGGTTCTCCTGCAGGTGACTGTGTATCTGGGTGTTGATAATATCCTCAAAATTATGCTTGATCTGGGTGACCTTATCCTCTGACTTTTGGGGATGGATCAAAATGAGTATGGAATGAATATGGCCTTTCAAATTCTTTTTTTCATCATTATCAGCGATTAAAAGACGAGTACTGGCTCTGAATATTTCAGATCGGCCTGAAAATCCGATTTCATCCTTCAGGGCATCTATCTCCTCCAGGAGTTTATCACCGAGTGACACACTGATAATGGCCATAACTGTGGATATTAATAAAATCATATAAAAACCTTGCTAAATTTTATTAAGAAAATTTATAAATATTAATAAAACCAGATATTAAGTCATAAATTATTATTCTGGTACCATGATGGAAAGGAAAAAAATTCTGATTATAATCCTACTAATATTAATTCTGGCCATTTCGATAACTCTTTATTTTTACACCTCCACCGGTAATTCTACCCCCTCTCCCAGTGACAAGATAGGGGTCGTGGTTACTGTGGGGCCCCAGGAAGAATTTGTAAAAAGGGTGGGTGGCGACCGGGTGAATGTAACGGTCATGGTACCACCCGGGTCAGACCCCCACACCTACGAACCCCTGGCGGAGCAGATGAAACAGGTCCAGAATGCCCGGATATATTTCCAGGTAGGATCCGACGTGGAATTTGAATTAACCTGGTTGGATAAACTGCGAAGCATGAACCGCCAGATGAAGGTAGTTAACAGTTCTGCAGGAATCCAGCTTATCCCTAACACCGCCGAATCGGAAGCAGGAAGCGACCCCCATGTATGGGTTTCACCCAAAAACGCCAAGAAAATGGTGGAAAACATTTACCAGGAACTGGTAGAAGTTGACCCGAAAAACAGGGATTATTACACTAAAAATAGGGATGAATATTTAAGTGAGCTAGACCAGCTGGATAAAAACATCACAAAAACACTATCTGGTAAAAATAATACCATCATAATGGTTTACCACCCCTCATGGGCCTACTTCTGTAAAGATTATAATCTGCAGCAGCTAGCCATTGAAAAGGAAGGGAAGGAACCCACATCCCAGGACATTGTCAAACTGGTGGACACGGCCCGTAAAGAAGGTATTATGGTAATATTCGCCTCTCCCGAGTTTTCCACGGCCAACGCCCAGACAATTGCCAGTGAAATTGGTGCCAAGGTGGTCTCTGTAGATCCACTCAGCCCGAACTATCTGGAAAACATGAAAAAGGTGGCAGAAGCATTTGCCAGTTCTTAAAATAAAGGTATATTCATTTTTCAAACGATCTCCTCGAGATATGATAAATAGACAGGTTATGGTGTAATGGCGACAAACATTGTTGAAATGGAGAATGTATCGGTAAGCTTTAACCAGCAATCCATTCTCCAGGAAGTTAACCTCAACATTAGTGATGATGATTTCCTGGCCATAATAGGCCCCAATGGGGGTGGTAAAAGCACCCTCCTCAAGATTATATTGGGACTTTTAAAGCCAGATACCGGAAGGGTAACCGTATTTGGCAAACAACCCGGAAATCCCCATAACCCTATTGGCTACCTCCCTCAACACGTATCCTTCGATCCGGACTTTCCCATAAACGTCTTTGACACCGTGTTATCTGGCCGGTACCACGGGGTTTTCAAGGATTATTCTCGGGAGGATAAAGAAATGGTGGCAAAGGCCCTGGAAGAAGTGGAGATGGGTGATTTTTCCCACCGCCAGATTAGTAGACTTTCTGGGGGGCAGATGCAACGGGTTTTCATTGCCCGGGCACTGGTGCGCCAGCCTAAATTACTGCTCCTGGACGAGCCCATGGCCAGTATTGACCCTAAAATGCAGAACTCATTCTACCAGCTCCTCGCCCGGTTAAGGGAAAGAATGGCCATAGTACTGGTCAGTCACGATGTGGGAGCGGTGTCCACTCAGGTGGATAACATCGCCTGTTTAAACCAGAAACTTTACTACCACGGGCCAGTTGAGGGTTCAGAAAAGGGATTGGAAGCGGTTTATCAGTGCCCCATTGGATACATAAGCCATGGAATCCCCCACCGCATATTAAAAGACCATTAATATTATATAAGTTCAAATTTCGTAAATAAATCAGAAATAATACACAAGGAATAAAATAGGAAGGGAAATGATATATTGACGGGAATTCTGGAGTACACCTTCATGCAGAATGCCTTCCTGGCCGCTATCCTGGTGAGCGTGGCCTGTGGAGTGGTGGGTACCTACGTCGTGGTTAAACGCATAGTCTTTATCAGCGGGGGCATATCTCATGCAGCCTTCGGGGGAATTGGTCTGGGATACTTCCTGGGAGTTAATCCCATACTCTCGGCCATACCCTTCAGCTTAGCTTCTGCTCTAATCATGGGAGTGACCAGTAAAAAGGTAAAAATTAGTGAAGATACAGCCATTGGGATTCTATGGAGTCTGGGAATGGCTATTGGTATTATATTTATAAATTTAACCCAGGGATACGTTCCGGATCTCATGAGTTACCTCTTTGGGAGCATTCTCACTGTACCCTTCAGTGATCTGCTGATAATGCTTGTCCTGGATATAATCATCATTATCACCGTTATTTTATTCCAGAATGAATTCCAGGGAATATCCTTTGATGAAGAATTCAGCCAGGTCATGGGCATGCCTACCACCGCCATCTACCTACTCCTCTTATCCCTGGTTGCCCTCTCCGTGGTGGTTATGATAAAAGTTGTGGGTATAATACTGGTAATTGCCCTTTTAACCATCCCGGCAGCTATTGCCAAACAGTACACCTACCATATGGGGCGGATGATGGTACTGGCGGTGATACTGGGAATGATATTGACCACTGGTGGCCTGTATTTATCTTATCTTTTCAATCTGGCTTCCGGTGCCACCATTGTTCTGGTTCTGGGATTGGGATTCTTGATTTCGGTGATAATCCAGAGATTGATAAAAGATTGATAATTCTGTGGCAGGAGTATAAAACACGAAATGATAGAACTAAGGAGATATGATAATTTACTAATCATTAAGATACTTATACTAATGTTAAGTAATGCCAGGGGTGGGTAAATGGTAAAAGATAAAATCAAGGTTGTTTGCACGGGACTCATGGTTGCACTGTTTATCCTGGTATCTATCAACGGAGCATCCTACGCGGATGTGGTTAATCCTGGAGAAAAGACCATACCCTACAGTTACCAGATAGCCAACATTCAAGATTATCCCGATTACGTGTTAATTCTTCACGGCACTCCCAATCCATCCCTGGAAGTTTTAAACTCATCAGAATTCAGTTTTTACAAGTTAAGCACCTGCTCCATCTATGCCGTCCCTTCCAGTGTTTACCAGGAGGTGCAGGTGAACCAGATGAATGATACCATGGTATCTGAATTTCTTAACAATGATAGCCGGGTGGCCCGTTCTGATCTAGAACTGGAGGGACTCTACGACACAATAAACGAGGGAAACTCCCTGGAAAGTGCTCTTATCCTACTCAAAATCCGGTCCATCCAGGGCAATACCCTGAACATCCAGAAGGAGAAGATCATCTACACCTACAGTAACGGCCAAAGGATTGAAAAGCCCTTCCAGAACCAGAACCAGACACCGGAGCCTCCAGTTATAGGGCAATCATGGGACTTCTATCTTTACTTTGTGGTGT
>NZ_JARVXG010000042.1:17500-55000 GCF_029848115.1 Methanobacterium formicicum
GTACAGTGCACAACCTGGGCCAGACCTTTGCCCGCACCTTTGACATAACCTATGAAACCGCAGAAGGGGAACATGAATATGTTTACCAGACCTGCTACGGATTATCTGACCGGGTCATAGCATCCATCATTGGTATTCACGGTGACTCCTCGGGACTGAAACTTCCTCCGGGAGTGGCACCATACCAGGTGGTTATTGTACCGGTACTCTTTAAAAAAGGTGCCCAGGAAGTTATGGACTTCTGTAATCAGTTGAAGGATAGGATCAAAAAATCAGGAATAAGGGTACACTTGGATGACCGGGACCTGCGTGCCGGTAAGAAATACTATGAATGGGAGATGAGGGGAGTGCCTATCCGTCTGGAAATAGGTCCACGGGATATTGCTAATAAAAAAATGGTCATAGTACGCCGGGATACCATGGAAAAGGAGATAGTAGATTACAATGAAGAAACTCTTATCACTGACCTGAATAATGTACTGGAAGATATTAAGGAAAATCTCCGGGCTGAGGCCAGGGAAGATTTCCAGAATAACATCCGCCCTGCCGGGACAGTGGAGGAAGCCCGGGACATCGTTACCAATCAAAAAGGCATAGTGTCTTTCTCCTGGTGTGGTGATGAAGAATGTGGTAAGGAAATCGAGGAATATGTCAATGTGGATATACTGGGTGTTAAAGAAGAATCCACCGAGGGCAAGTGTATAAAATGTGGTAAAGAATCCCGGTATTTTGCTTTACTGGCCAAGACTTACTAAAAGTAGACCCGTAAAAAAAATGAGAATACATATTAATTTATCTAGAATCCTGGATGTTTAAAGGGGATAATCTATGAATATGCGGTTGATCTTATTAATAGCAGTGGTGGTGGTCTTCGCCGCCGGTAGTGGAGCTATGAGCTTCCTTTCTGGTGGTGGAGTTACACTGGAACAGGCCTACGATAATCAGCAGGTAGATATTATACAAAACACTGCTGCCGGAAGCATACCCCATAACATCACCGTAAAAAACAACGGAACCAAACCACTGGTGGTGGATAAGGGAACCATCCTGAAAAGTAAAGAATCACAGGATGTGGTTATCATCACTGATAAAAAGATCAACCCCAACAGCAATGACACTGTACTGGCTTACTGTATAGAACCTGATCAAAAGGCAGTTACTGGGTCCTCACTTTACCCTTCAGGCACAGCATCCAGTCAGGTTAAAGAGATCATCGATAGTTCCAACCCTACTGACCTCCAGAACGCTACCCAGGCCCAGCTGCAGATATGGGTCATTGTAACCAAAGGTAATGTGAATGTTTACAGTGGCGAAGCAATGGCCGTGGTGCAGAACCAGAAAACCAAGTATTACCAGCTCCAGGAAAAAGTGGAAACTGCCAAGAAGAATGTGATGAGTCGTTTCAACCTAACCTCCGAGGGAGTAAAGAACATGTCATTTTCAGTGGAATCAGATAACAGTGCCAATACATGGGTTGCTGATTTAAGGCAGTGGTTTAAAAACACAGTTGGTGTATGAACTGGGGAATAAACATGAAAAAGACATTGGCCATAATCCCGGTTTCCAGATTTTCACAGGCAAAAACCCGCCTGTCCCCAACTTTATCACCATTAGAAAGAGAAAACCTCCTTAAATCAATGTTAACAGATGTTATCACCGCTATAAAAAATAATGTGGATGATATTGTGGTGATAAGCTCTGATAAAGATGTACTTAATTTTGTTAATGATTTAGATGTTACCTGTCTCCCAGAGGAGGGTGAAACCGATTTAAACGGTGCGCTGACCCAGGCGGTGGAGTGGTGTTCCCAGAAGGCCAGCCAGGTACTCATTGTACCTTCTGATGTACCCCTCATCCACCCGGACCAGGTTCAGGAAATGGTGGAATTATCCCAAAAATGGCCAGTGGTAATTGCCCCGGCCAAGGGTGGCGGTACCAATGCCCTCTTGTGTCCCACCAAGGATGTACAGATGAAATTTGGTGATTGGAGTTTCTTCGAGCATTTGAAGGAGGCTGAAAATGCAGGGGTACCCTGGTACATCTATGACTCCTTTTATCTTTCCCTGGATGTGAACACTGCTGAAGACCTGGGGGAAATTATGATGCATGGTTTTGGGACAGAAACCCGCAAATTCCTCAAAAGTATTGGTTTGGTGGTTCGATCCAACCATGGAACTGAACGTTTGAGGGTGGAAAGGAAATGATAGCACTTTCTATTGCTGGTTTCGACCCCTCGGGAGGTGCTGGGATTCTGGCGGATGTGAAAACCTTCCAGTCTCTGGGGATTTATCCCACCGCAGTTATCACCGCCCTCACTGCCCAGAATGTAAACCGTGTGGATGGTGTGGAACCAGTAAACACCCCTTTCGTGTCCAAACAGATAGATATGATAATGGAGGGGGCAAGAATACAGCACGCCAAGACGGGTATGCTGTACTCGGCAGAGATGGTGGAGATGGTGGCTCGCCAGGTACAGGAGTACCAGTTAAAACTGGTGGTGGACCCGGTGCTGGTAGCCGGTTCTGGTGGTGATTTATCCCAGGAAGACCTGGTGGAAGCCCTAAGGAAACATCTTTTACCGGTGGCTGAGTTAACCACCCCTAATGTTTACGAAGCAGAAGCCCTCACCGGTATGGAAATAGTTAGTGAAGATGATGCCTGTGAAGCAGCCACTAAGCTGGGAAAAATATGCCCTACGGTGGTTACTGGTGGACACCTAAAGGGAAGGGATATTTTCTATAAAGGTTCATTACACTTCATTGAGGGTGAAATCATAAAAAGCATCAACACCCATGGATCAGGATGCACTTACTCGGCAGCCATCACTGCCTATCGGGCCCAGGGAATGGGCCTCCTGGAATCCATCCGGAAGGCATCGGATTATACCAAAAAAGCCATAGAACACGGTGAATATGGTACTCTGAATCAAATGTGGCATCACAGCCCATAATCACTAAATGAATCCATAACCATAAATAAATCACGGAATGAACCATAACCGGATAATCACGGAATATCTTATTAGAGCTTATTAGAAAATAGAATTATTACACCCCTACTGATACCTATTTAATACTTGGTTTAGAGAATTGAACAAGTCGTTAAATGAAAGAAATCCTGACAACTGTCATTATTATCGGTTAACGAACTGATTATATCATAGAAAATTATAAAACATTAGAATTCTATCTCAGCAGGATACATGTTAATCCTAAATTTTAATGTTACTTGAAATCCATATAAAAACAGTAGATGATCATAGAGGAGGATGTGTTTATGGTCTCCAGTGAAGAGATAAGCAGAAGATTAGAAGCTAAAAAACGTGGTAAAACTTACTCTGAAGTGAAAAAAGTACCACAATCACCATCTAATGTGGTTTGTTCAGAGTGTCAAACTGAAAACCCGGCCACTGCCAAATTTTGTGTGGGCTGCGGTGCACCCCTGATTAAAGAGGAAACTCCCCAGGAAATGCCCTCAGAAACTCCCAGCTCAACCATGGAAGCTCCCAGTGAACCAGATTACAAAATATGCCCTTCCTGTAATCAGAAAAATAAACCAGATGCCAAGTTCTGCATTATCTGCGGACATAAATTCGCCACAGAGAACGGGGAAAAACCAATGGAATCACTGGTGGATGTGGTAAGTGAAGAGGAAACAGTGGTCACTGAAGCCTCTGAAGCTGAAACTCAGGTAAGTGAAACAGTAGAAGTTCCTGAGCCTGAAACCCCAGTAAATGAAATTGCAGAAGTTCCTGAGCCTGAAACCCCCACTGTTGAGGCTGTGGAAGTTCCTGAGTCTGAAATTCCGGTGGCTGAAAAAGAATCGCCTGAAGAAAAGGTTATTCCGGAAATTAAGGTACCAAAACATTATCAAAAAGAAGAAACTCCCAGCGAAGAGGTCACCTCCCAAGCTGTTCCTGCCGAGGAAACTTCTCTAAAAGAAGCAGTAAGTGCCGATGAAAAGTTATCGTCAGAACCCGCTGAAGACCCCGTTGTAAAAATTAAAAAAGCCAAGGAACTTCTGGATATCGGTGCCATAACCCAAGAAGAATTCGACCGGATTAAAAATAAGTACCTAGAATTAATATAAGAACTTATAACTTATCCTAATTGACACAACTATGTGAATAACTAACCTGGATAAAATAGAATGTATGTTAACTTCCCTAAAGGAGGTTAACATCATCAGCATTTAATATATTGATATTACTGGCTTCCAGTGCGGCGATACCCGCATCCACATCTTCAGTACGCAGCACCACAATGGCCTTGTCACATTTTTTCTCTACAAAGGCGTAAAGGTATTCCACGTTAATATCAGCCTGGTTTAAAACACCGAGAAGTTCGTCCAGTCCCCCGGGTTCGTCTATGACTTCCACGGCAATAACTTCGTTGACCTTTACCACGAAGTTATCTGCTTCCAATGCTTTCTTTGCTTCTTCTGGATTGTGGACTATCATGCGCAGTATACCAAATCCTGAGGTGTCGGCTATGGAAAGAGCCCTTATATTAATCTCTGCACTGGAAAGAACGTTCATTGCTTTCCACAGTCTTCCTTTCCTGTTTTCCAGAAACACCGATATCTGTTTTAACTTCCTTCTTTTATCTTCTGACATCCATTTCATCCCCTGTAAATTTCAGTACCAAATTAATCTTTAATTACCTGTTAGTTAACTCATATCTCTTTTATCAATAACCCGGACTGCTTTACCTTCACTACGGGGCAGACTCTGGGGTTCAACCAGACTCACTGTAACCCGGAGTCCAATTTCATCGTGTATCTGTTTTTCTATGGATCGGGTTACCTGTTCCACGTGTTTCACTTCATCAGAGAACAGGGCCGGTGATGCTTCCACCTGCACTTCCAGTTCATCCAGGTGTTCTGGTCGGGTGGCGATGATCTGGTAGTTGGGTTCCATTCCCGGTATTTTAAGGAGTGCCCTTTCAATCTGGGATGGGAACACAATAACTCCCCTTATCTTGAGCATGTCATCGGATCTTCCGGTTATACGGTCCATCTTAATGTGAGTTCTTCCACAGCCACATTCTCCCTTACGCAGGGCGGTGATATCCCTGGTTCTAAAACGCAGGACGGGCATACCTTCCCGGGTTAGGGTGGTCAGTACCAGCTCCCCTTTCTCTCCTTCCGGCAGTGTTTCCAGGGTCTGGGGGTCGATGATCTCTGGGTAGAAGTGATCATCGAAGATGTGCAGTCCATTCTTTTCCATGCACTCGTTGGCTACTCCCGGACCAATGATCTCGGTTAGTCCGTAGATATTCAGGGCATCTAGATTGAGTCTTCTTTCAATCTCATTTCTCATCTCTTCCGTCCACATTTCAGCACCGAAAACCCCGGCTTTAAGTTTTATATCCTCCGGAGGGACTCCTTCCCTTTCCAGTACTTCGGCTATGTACATGGCATAGCTGGGGGTGCAGGTGAGGATGGTGCTTTTAAAGTCCTGGATTATCTCGATCTGGCGCTGGGTGTTACCGGCACTGATGGGTATCACGGTGCAGCCTACCTTCTGCCCACCGTGGTGCACTCCTAAACCCCCGGTGAAAAGACCGTAACCATAACAATTCTGTACTATGTCCTTTCTGGTGGCACCGGCCATGGAAAGGGCACGGGCCACAACTTCGCCCCATATGTCCAGGTCTTTAGCAGTGTAACCAGATACAGTTGGTTTTCCAGTGGTTCCCGAGGTGGTGTGAACTTCTACAATGTCATCGGTACTCACGGCGAACATTCCAAAGGGATAGGCATCCCTCAAGTCACTTTTAGTGGTGAATGGTATCTTTTCAATGTCTTCCAGGGTCTGGATATCGGCAGGTGTTATCCCCGCAGCATCTAACTTCTTCCGATAGTAGGGCACGTTTTCATAGGCCCTTTTAACAACGTCCTGTAATCTTTTAAGCTGTAATTCTTCCTTTTCAGGGGCTGACATGCATTCAGCCTTCTCATTGTAGATCATCTAATCACACCTCTATCAAACAATGAATTATAATGGCTACTTATGAATTTCTTCATTATTTTAAGATTAAACACTTTAATAGGTAAATATTCTGGAATTTTCCCGTTTATGTTGATTTATAATTAACCGCAGGATCAATCCGCACTATCATAATCCATTATACTGGAAATGGTATTTATCTATTCCTAATAATAGGGGTGTGATGGTGCCAGATAAAAATGGGTACAATAACTGAATGAACTGTACTTATACGGAATATAATAAAAGAAAATGGAGATATGTGTAAAAAAAATGTTTAAAAGTTTTTATTTTAAAAAAAGAATAAGAAAAATTTATTTCTTATCAAAGGAGGCTATCCAGTCATCGAAGTTTTCCCTAAACTCTTCGATTTTCATGTCCAGTACCCTTCGGTTGTCCACCAGGTTTAAACTGTTTGAAAGGAGTTCTATTTCCAGGCGGCGGTTAACTTCCTCCCAGTTTACCAGGTTCCAGAAGGCAGCCACGTAGTCTGGTCGGACATTCTTGTAGTCCAGGTAGTAGGCGTGTTCCCATACATCCAGGACCATCAGAACCCGGAAGTGTGGTATGACATTGACGTTGTGTTTTTCAATCTGGGTGATGAATAAACGGTCGGTTCGGCGGCATATGGTCAGAGCAGCCCATCCTGATCCTTCGGTGCTGATGGCAGCCTGTGAAAACTCCTGTTTGAACCTTTCTAAACTACCAAAATCCTTTTCAATGTATTTGGCCAGGGTTCCGGTGGGTTCACCTCCACCCTTGGGTGCCGGTGCCAGGTTCTCCCAGAACATTTTGTGCAGTACAAATCCACCCACATGGAAGGAGAGTTCCTTGGCCACGGCTTTCACATCAAATTCCACTCCGGGACGGCTATCAAATTTATCCAGCAGGGCATTGGCTCCATCCACGTAGGCCTGATGATGTTTATCGTGGTGTATCTGGAGTTGTTCTTCAGACATGTAGGGTTCCAGATCCTTGTATCCGTAGGGAAGTGGTGGAAGTTCATATTTCTTATTTGCCATTTTATATCACCTTTTTTTTTATTAATTGAATAGTCCAGTTCATTAACTTAGTAAGGAATTTCATCTACCATTTATAGTAATTGCGGTAACACAGCCACCAGTCAAAGCATTTATATTTTTCTGGCCTTTTAATAGCAGTTTCAATGTCAGAGGCCGGGGGAATAATTAGTCCTTTGCCAATGATTTCATTGCAGGGCCAGTTGGCAGGTATGGCCACACTCTTCTCATCTGCAGTCTGGAATCCTTCCACCATCCTCAGGATTTCATCCATGTTTCTTCCCAGTTCCTGGGGGTAATAAAGCATGGCCCGGATAATCCCTTCAGGGTCCACGATGAACACCGCCCTAACTGTATTGGTGCCTTTGTTGGGGTGTATTAATCCCAGGGTATCGGCCACTTTACCGGTGTCAGCAATGACTGGAAATTCAATATCCACATCGAAGTTTTCCCATATCCATTCAATCCATTTCAGGTGGGAGTGAACCTGATCCACAGAGAGACCAATGAGTTCACAGTCAAGATCACGGAACTGATCGTAACGGAGTTGGAAGGAAACAAATTCCGTGGTACACACCGGTGTGAAATCTCCGGGATGACTGAACAGAATGAACCATTTGCCTTTAAAGGCTTTGGGTAGTTTCATCATCCCCTGTGTGGTTTGAACTTCCATTTTTGGGAATTTATCCCCAATTAACGGCATTCCTTTCCCTTTTTTCTTGATCTTTCTAACTTCGTAGATTTTTTCACCCATTGTCATTCACCCTCAAAGAATAAGTATGTGTTATTTTTGTTCCATTTTTTATTTATTAATATGCTTTCACCTTCCCATATGGAGGTAATGCTGTTTTTCTCCATGTAAGAAAATTGTAATTATTTTTTTAAAATGGAAGGTAAATCAAGAATAAGGGTTTAAATATGCAGAATACCTCCTGATTTATATGATATTCTCTATCTTTTAAAATAAGTCTATTTCACAAAAAAGAATAATAAAAAAAGATATAATTCAATTCTCACTCAGTTGCTGTCGGGGGGTTGAACACTCTCTGTCCCAGTTCCTGGTCTAACATGTACAATCCACTGCCAGATTCGCCAGTAAGTTTGACTTTCTGCAGCACTCCACTGGCGGATTCTTCTTCTTCCACCTGTTCCGCCACAAACCACTGGAGGAAGTTGTTGGTGGCATGGTCCGAGAGTTCCAGGGCCAGATCCACCAGGTCGTTGATGAGTCCGGTGACCATCTGCTCGTGCTCGTAAACATGTTCGAAGGCAGCTACTGGGGAATCCCATTTACTTTGAGGTTTTTCAATCTCAGCCATGAGCACCCGGCTACCCCTCTGCACCAGGTAGTCGTAGAATTTCATGGCATGGCTTAACTCTTCCTGGGCCTGGACCCGCATCCAGTTACCAAAACCCGGCAGGTCCTGATCCTCAAAGTAGGCCGCCATGGCCAGGTACAGATAACCAGAGTAGAGTTCCCGGTTCAACTGGTAGTTAAGGGCATCTTCCATTTTTTTATCTAACATATCTTCACATCCATCCACTTATACATTAAAAATCCACTTATAGGGGGTTTAAAAAAAATTTGGAATTAAAATTGTAAAAATTAATCAACCGGTTCAAACAGGTCTTTACCGGCACCACACATTGGACAGACCCAATCATCGGGTAAGTCCTCAAAAGCGGTTCCCGGTTCAATTCCAGACATGTCATCTCCTTGTTCAGGGTCGTAGATGTATCCACATGGTTTGCACAAGTATTTCTGCATGTATTCCACCTCTTTTTTTTATTAAGTTCATGAAGATTCATGAAATTCATACTGTCGATTAACCATTTTTAATTTAAAGTATGGTTTTATTTAAGTATCTTTAAAAAAATTATTCAGAGGGGTATAAATCTTGTTTAAATAGGTAAGAATCATTAAATGGGTATAAATCGGAATTTGCCAGCACCACATTTAGGACAGTTCCAGTTATCCGGCAGATCCTCGAAGGCTGTTCCGGGTGGGGTGTTGGTTCGTGGTTCTCCATTCTCCGGGTCGTAAATGTAGTTACAGACTTTGCATTTGTATCTTCTCATTTAACTACCTCTTTTATCCAATACATTATTTGTGGGCAATTCTATTCAAACATTAATTCAAGTGGATGAATTAAATCATTTACATGGAAGTACTGGTATTTATGGGCCGCAATGGTTAATATAGTATATGGTATGATTAAAAGAGAACTTCAATGCTTTACTTTCTCCCATAACTCAATATTCCCTGGTATGATCATGAAAACAGGATTGGGGATAGGGAATTTGTCCTCGTTGAGCATCTTTTTTGTTTGTTGGTACTTTTCAGGTTCGCGTTGTTGGAGTTTCCCCAGCAAGTGTTCCATTTCATAGGATAGCTGTCCCTGGGTAACTGGTATCTGTTCCCGGGTGTGTTTAGTTCCTATTTTTTCCAGGTTAAAGTTGTATCCCCGGTGTTTTGATTCCAGATATACTTGGTTTAAAAAGGTATCCAGGAAAAGAACCGGATTTTTTTGATTTTTAAAACGAATAAGTTGTGGATGGTTGGTATAACCCTTGGTCTTACCCTTTAACACAGCCCTGGCCAGTAAACCTTCTCTCCAGAGTGCCACCAGTCCTTTAACATCCAGATACTTGGGATGGAGACTCCAGAGTCGCATGTATTAAAGCTCCTTTTTTTTGAAGTTTTAAGCACCTTTTTTAAGTGCTATATTCTTTAAGATCACTCCAAAAAAATAAATGAATGGTATTAACCCTTTTTAACCAACAGCACAGGCACTGGAATCTTCTTGAGGGCGCTTTCAGCCACACTGCCCATGATGAGCCTTTCCAGTCCGGTTTTACCATGGGTGCTCATTACCACCAGGTCAGCCCCTGCTTTCTCGGTTATCTTGGCCATGTCATTGGTAGGGCTTCCAACAATGAGTATCTCATCTACTTTAACCCCTATTTCTTCGCCCTTTTCCTGTACTTTATGGAGGATGCTTTTACCCTCTTCTTCCAGGACTTCATAGGGGTATATGAGTTTTTCATCGATTATGTGAACAGCAACCACAGTGGAATCCAGTTTTTTTGCCAGGGCTAGTGCGGTGTCTTCAGCTTTTTGGGAATATTCTGACCCATCAGTGGGGACCATTATGGTATTGAACATGTTGTTGCCTTCCTGTTTATTCATAGTTTTACTATTGGTCCACTTATCTTATGCACTTATCCTAAAGTGGACAACCCAACATTAAACCGGGTTTGAATAATTGGTTTAAATTAATTATTTCGGGTATTAGCCTTATTTGGGAACTATTTTACGATGATCACCGACTATGAAGTCTTCACCACCAAGGTGGAGTATAGGTTTCATTTCTTCGGCATTGAGAAGCCCGTCCTTCAGGGCATCTTCACGTACACCTACCTTCTTAACCCGGCCCACCACCAGTTGGTGGTCACCACATTCCCGGGTGAATTCAATTTCGCATTCCATATGGGCCAGACACTCCTTTATCCAGGGTGGTTTAACAGTATCAGAATCCATTGCTGTTAATCCTGCTTTTTCAATCTCACTCACTCCCTGAGGGAACTTTTCCCCGGTGACCCAGAGTTCCTTGAGGATATCTACTGAGGGGATGTTAACCACCATTTCTCTGGTTTTATCCAGGTTCTGGTAGGTGTGGTGCCGTGGAACTGAGGCCACGGCTATCAGGGGTGGATTGACTGAAACTGGCATGGTAAAAGAGAAAGGAGCAGCATTCACCTCCCCCTCCGGGTTAACCGTGGTTACTATAATGGTGGGTCGGGGTGCCAGGACCCGGTAAAAGCTTTCCACATCCAGATCTACAAATTCCATCTTTACCATCCTCCGAAGCTTAGTTTCATTATTTAAAGATCTTGAGAACTGTATTAATCTCCCAGTAAATCTTCCTTCCACTGAGCAATATCCTTCAGATATTCTGCTCCACAGCTTTCTATGAATTCATCACATTCCTCTTCTGCTTTCCCATCTCCAATGAGTTTACCCTCATCCATACGAAGGGCTCGGGTGGCCAGTTCTTCAATAAAGTCTATATGGTGGCTGACCATGAGTATGGTGGTATTAAATTCCTGGTTTATGCGTTTCAGGGAGTTGGAAACGGTACGCAGGGTTATGGGATCCAAATCTCCAAATGGTTCATCTAAAATTAGAACTTTGGGCTGGGAGGCCAGTACCAGGGCCAGAGTAGCTCGTACTTTCTGACCACCAGATAATTCATAGGAACGGCGGTTTAAAATATCCATTGGGAGGTCCAATGCTTTAAATATTGGTTCTGAGTACTTTCTGACTTCATTGTCAGGGAAACTGGGGAATAATGTATCTAAAATACTTCCAGATAATCCTAACTGTTCCAGACGCTGTTTTGCTTCGCTTTCCGGTAGATCAGTTAGCTGGTACAGAACATCCAGGGCCAGGTCACTTATGCCCATTTCTTCAGCCTTTTTCTTGGCTTCGTCCACTACGGTAATGCCCTTAATTCCTAGCCTTCCCCCTATCTGATCCCGGATAGTGGCGTGGTGTACCAGTGCAAACTCCTGGTGCATGAATCCCATCTGCCGGCGAATTTTCATCCGGTCGATCCCGGGCTGGTGCATGTCCACCCATTCGTTATTCAGTTTAAACTGGACATTGCCTCCGTCAGGAAGGTCCAGACCACCGATCATACGCAGCAGGACAGTTTTACCCGCACCGCTGGGACCGATAAGGGAGACAATTTCCCCCTCCTTAACATCAAAGCTAACATCCTTAAGTTCCAGTACATTACCGGCCTTAAGCAGGTAGAAACTCTTTTTAAGATCTCGGGCTTGGATTATATCCTCACCAACATCTTCCATATCCCGTTTGGGTATTTCTTCTTCCATATTCTGGAGGAATTCTTTAATTATCTTATCCGGAGTTCCTTCGTCCTTCACACGGCCATTTTCCATGAGTACCAATCTATGGGACAGGTAATGGTGAACTTCCGGGAGGTGGGATACTAGGATGACGGTCACTCCCAGATCTTCATTGATGTTACGGATAGCATCCAAAATTTCCTGCTTGGTTTTAGGACAGGACATGGTAGCAGGTTCATCCAGTAAGAGGACTTTAGGCTTTTTAGCTAACTGTCGGGCCATTATAAGGCGTTGTTTTTCACCACCGCTGAGCACCGGTGCAAAATGAGTGGCCTTATGCTCCAGGCCCACTACCCGCAGTATTTCCATGGCTTCTTCTTCAAACTCACTGTAGGCAAAGTCAAAATCAGTTAAGGCTTCGTCCCCATATTTAGTTCCGTAAAGTTTCCTTATCACATTATTTAAAGCTGTTTCTGACCATAATCCAAAGGAACGTTGCAGGTGGATGGCGGTAGCCTTACGCAGTTTACGGGAATAGTAAGTGGTGGATTCGGGAGTTACCGTGATGTCGTCAATGGTAATTTTTCCATCATCGAATGGTTCCACACCCCTGAGCACTCGCAGCAGGCTGGTTTTACCGGATCCACTGGTTCCAATAATACCTACAATCTCTCCCTTCTTTACTTCCAGGTTAACATTATCCAGGGCCTTGATCTCGGGACCATCTTCTATTTGATAAGTTTTTGATAGATTTTCAATCTTAATCATCGGCGTCACCACTTTCCCATGTAATTCTATAACAATAAAGAACTCCTTCACTAATGAATATCTATTGGAAATTAAACATAATCACTTGTTAACTTTGCGGGATATATAAATTATCATATACTTTTCACATAGAATAAC
This sequence comes from Methanobacterium formicicum, assembly GCF_029848115.1. Lineage (NCBI taxonomy): Archaea > Methanobacteriati > Methanobacteriota > Methanobacteria > Methanobacteriales > Methanobacteriaceae > Methanobacterium > Methanobacterium formicicum. The sequence goes on from NZ_JARVXG010000042.1 coordinate 30,287, forward strand.
CATTTTTAGACCTTTTCCCTGATTTCCAGTCCAGGGATCAGGGAAAACCCATTAAATTAGCCCCATTGATGAAGTCAGTTTGGTTAATTATTTATGAGGGTAGAAAAAGAGAAATATTAAATTATCAAATTAATTCCAATCCAAGGATATAAAACTATATTTGGTGTTTCATTATGAGAGGACTTCTGGTGGGGAGGATGCAACCGGTACATAGGGGGCATCTCCAGGTGATAGAAAGAATACTCAATGAAGTGGATGAAGTGATTATTGGTGTGGGTAGTGCCCAGACCAGTCATACCACCACTGATCCCTTCACTGCTGGTGAGAGGGTGATGATGATTACCAAGGCCCTCACTGAAAATGGTGTGAACCCCTCACGCTACTATATCATACCAGTACAGGACATTGAATGTAATTCCCTATGGGTAGCTCACCTGGAAATGTTAACACCACCCTTTGCCCATGTATATTCTGGAAACCCCCTGGTACAGAGGCTTTTCCAGGAAAAGGGTTATGAAGTAACTGAACCACCATTATTCAACCGCAAAACTTATTCTGGAACAGAAGTACGTCGTAGGATGTTATCTGACGGTAAATGGGAAGAACTTCTACCAGAATCAGTGGTGAAGGTTATACATGAAATTGATGGAATTTCCAGAATTAAACATCTGGACCGCAAGGAGGAAAGTGAAGTATGATAATTGCCCGGATTATTTCAGATTACAGCCAAGTCATTACCCTGGATGATTTAACCAGGAAAATCAAAGAAAGCCCGGCCATAGGTGAATGTGGAGCTATATTCACCTTTGAAGGAATTGTAAGGGGAAAGGATGAAGCCCGAACCACCGATGAACTCGTCCTCACCACCCCGGACACCAGTAAAACTGAAAAGGAACTGGAAGACATCCTCCGCCAGGTGCAGGAGAAGCACGGTGTTAAGGACATTGCCGTGGTCCATTACTTGGGCCAGTTCCAACCCGGAGACCCCTTGTTTCTGGTGGCAGTCTCGGGAGGGCACCGCCACGAAACCAGAGCAGCACTGGAGGAAATAATAGAAAGGGTGAAATACGAACTGGACTTTAAAAAAGAAGAAAAAGGCAGTGCAGGCAGTAAGATCATCATGTCTGGTGGTTAAATAATAATAAAGGATTAAATTCCATAAAAGATTCTTAAACTTAATATAAAGTTCTAAAAAGATTCCTAAGTCCATAAATAGAGGGGGGTTAATCATTGCTGATAATGGGGATGGTAACAATTCTTAGGTACAGTGAGGTGCATCCATGAAGTTCGTAAGGGATAGTGTTCACGGTGACCTCCAGTTAGACGATTTTGAAGTTAAATTGGCGGATACTCCAGAAATTCAGCGTCTTCGGAGGATAAAACAGCTTGGATTTACCTATCTGGTGTACCCGGGAGCCAATCACACTCGTTTCGAACACTCCATTGGCACCATGTACCTGGCCTCCAGACTGGCCCTTAACCTTGAACTGGACGATGAAACCCATTCTCTGGTTCGTTGCTCTGCCTTAATTCACGATGCCGGTCATGGACCATTCTCCCATGTATCTGAGGGAGGTATTGACAATTCCCACGAGGAACTCACCTCTAAACTCATTAAAGAATCACAACTGGGGGATATTCTATCGGAAAAATTTTCAGTGAAGGAAATTCTAAGGGTAATCAGTGGTCAGGGACCTCTAGGAGATATAATCTCCGGTGAACTGGATGTGGACCGTATGGATTATCTCTTACGAGATTCATACTACACCGGGGTTGCTTATGGTATTATTGATGTGGAACGCCTCCTATCCAACATGAAACTGGAAAATGGGCTCATACTACACGGAAAAGGGGTTCAGGCGGCAGAATCCATGCTTCTGGCCCGATATTTTATGTACCCCAGTGTTTACCAGCATCACACCACCCGGATAGTAAACTCCATGTTCCGCCGCTGCCTGGCAAAGCTCCTGGAAAAGGGGGTTATCAATCCCCAGGAGATCTACCGTTACGATGATATCGATGTAATTGCCGCTGCCCGGGCAGAAAAAAATTACGTGGGGGAGGTTATGGAAAGACTGGACAACCGACAGTTGTACAAGCGTGTATATTCCCTGAAACTTGATGAAGTGGATCACCCCGAGGAAATTTTCCAGATGAGCCCTGATTCCATTGAAAAATCAGAAGCAGAGATTGCCCAGGAACTGGATGTTGACAAGGACTTTATACTGGTCGATGTCCCTGAGTATCCCACCTTTCATGAGATGACCACTCCGGTATCAGTTAATGGGGACACAGTAATGCTGGGGGATGTTTCTAACCTGGTACGGGCACTGAAGGATGCCCGATTTAACCATGCCGATCTCTGTATTTACCTCCCTGAAGAATATGCAGAGCAGGCTTTGAAAATTAATTTCCTGGATTACCTGGATATTTCCCACTAATTAATCCTCCTAAGGGAATCATATTTTAGAGTTTTAAATAATAAATCAGAATAATTCTACTTTAAACTTATAAAAACAGTGATAAAAATGATAGTGGTAGCTATTACTGGAGCTAGCGGAGTTATTTACGGTGTCAGGCTCCTGGAAGTTTTGAAAGAAATGGGTAAAAAGACAGCGGTGGTGGCCACGGAACCAGCACGCATCATCCTCCAACATGAAATGGGAATGGATGAAGATGAACTGAAAAACCTAGCCCACCGTTTCTACGAACCTGGAGATCTGACCAGTGCCATAAACAGTGGTTCTTGTCGTTTTGAGTCCATGATCATCGTCCCCTGTACCATGAAAACCCTCTCTGCCATATCCACAGGATTTGCCAGCAATGCAGTTACCCGGGCTGCTGATGTGGCCTTGAAGGAAAGAAGGCAACTGTTGCTGGTACCAAGGGAAACACCGCTCCGTTCGGTGCACCTGGAAAATATGCTCAGAATCAGTCGGGAAGGGGGTATTATCCTGCCAGCCATGCCTGCCTTTTACCACCAGCCCCAGAACATGGATGATCTGGTGGACTTTTTAGTGGGCAAAATACTGGATGTAATGCATATTGACCACAACCTTTACCAGAGATGGCAGGGAGAGGCCCCATGATCCCTGATGACGAATTCATACAATCCAAGGACGTTCCCGGACCCACCAAAGAGGAAATAAGGTGTCTGGTTATGTGCAAAGCAGTAATATCCTCCGAGGATACCGTGGTTGATGTGGGATGTGGTAGTGGAGGGTTAACACTGGAAGCTGCCTGCAGAGCCCGGAAAGTAATCGCCCTGGATAAAAATCCAGAAGCAATCAATTTAACCCGGGAAAACCTGGAAAAACATGGTTATCATGAAAATGTCCTCCTCCGGGAGGGAGATGCCCTCAACATACTGGAAGATCTGGAGTCCTTCCAGGTACTACTGGTGGGTGGAAGCAGTGGTGATTTATCCTCTATTGTAACTAAGGGATGGAGTAAACTAGCTCCGAATGGGAGAATAGTGGTAACTTCCATTCTCATGGAAACCAGGGTAGAAGCAGTGGATGTACTTAAAAAACTGGGAACTGAACCGGATGTGGTGGAGGCAACCATTGCCAAGGGAAAAATCACCCCCAGGGGAACCCTGATGATGGGAAGAAACCCCATAACCATTGTTTCTGCAGTTAAGGGTAATTAGTTTTTATTTGGGTAAATAAGCCCATTATTATAAGACAGGGTTTTTCTAGACCTTCCTACTCCCTATTTGTATTTTTCCAGTAGTGAAATTCTAAATTTCACGGTGTAATCCATGTAGTTGTTAAGAATACAAACATTTTTAGTTAAAATGATTATAGTAATCAATTAACCAATTAGCAGGTGATTGTAAAATGAATATTTCTAAAAAAATTGGATGGAAATTTAAACTGGGAATATTTCTGGTAATTCTCTCAGGGTTGCTCTATTTTGCCAATTATCTCATATTCCATGATTTACACGAAGTACTGTTTTACATTGGCATAGACACCGCCTTTTTGCCCATTGAAATACTCTTCGTGGTTTTGGTAATAGAAAATGCCATCAGTAGCAGAGAAAAACAGCAGATGATGGAGAAGCTGAACATGGTAATCGGAGCCTTCTTCAGTGAAGTGGGAACCCAACTATTGGGATCCATAACCCGTTTTGACCCAGATACCGAACACATCAAAGAAGACCTTCTAATCAACAGTTCCTGGACTGAGATGGAATTTAAAAGAGCCAAAAACACCATTAAAAACTTCGATTACACCCTGAACATCAACGGTGATGCTGAATCAGTTGAGTTTTTAATAAATGCCAAAAAATTTCTGGTTGACAAAAGGAAATTTTTACTGGCTCTACTGGAGAACCCCAACCTTCTGGAACATGAAACCTTCACGGAACTACTCTGGGCTGTTTTCCACCTAATGGAAGAACTGGAAAACCGGGATGATCTATCCAAACTCCCAAAATCAGATTACAACCACCTTTCAGGGGATGTGGTCAGAATATACAGTTTCCTGATCCTGGAGTGGCTGCAGTACATGGAACACCTGGAAAACAACTATCCATACCTGTTTTCACTCGCTATCCGAACAAACCCCTTCGATCCCAATCCTCATGTAGAAATATTAGAGTAAAGGGCTTTCTATCAAAGTATAGAACTTTAATATCAAATTACAGGATTTTTTGCACGGGGATCAATCCCCTAATTTTTTATTTTACCCCCTTCACCCATCAGATTAAACTTCTTCTATCAAGATAACCACTGTCTAAGTTGTTTAGTTAAATCCGTAACCTTTTTAAGGGGTGTTACCAATAAATTTACAAAACTAATGTAAGGTCGATGCAATGGAGAGTCTAACTCTCGAGCAGTATAGAAGAATGGTAAACAAGGTATTAGAGTTTAAAAGGTTGAATGGAGACCTGCCTGATTATGCGGTTGTAGATGGCTGCCGCATCGATAAGAAAGAATATATAGACATGATTGAAAGGGTTAACAAATTCTTCCTTCAAATGGGAAGAAACCCTGGAAGCGTGGACATTTTACCCATTGATGATGTTCCCGTGGTGGAAAAACTTTTAATTCACTGATAATTGGTCCACCTAAATCCAGTCATAGTCTCCCCTAAAAATAGCAATCTCCTTTTTGATTAGTTAGATTGGGTTATCTCCTATAATTCATTATGAGAGCTTGATTAATCCTTTTTAAAGATTTTCAGAATTAATTAACCCCTCAAAATAGTAACAAATCAGCCTATCTTCTAAAATCACAGTCAATTTTTAATTTGGAAAAAAATTTGTAATGGCCAGAGTTTTTCCTATTATTCCCGGGACTGGGAAATATCCTCGGGACGGTTTAAATTAATAAAACTTTTTTTATCAGGATCTAGAATACCAACTTCAATGTAGGCCACATTTATTTTATCCAGTAATGATTTAACATTTCTAAAACCATTTTTTAACCTGTCTTTAATTAGGGGTATGCATTCTTTACTGTAGTAAGCATGCAATGGTTCGGTTAATCCATCGGGCCACACTGGAACCATACCCTGAACTTCAACTTCATTTACCATTTCGAACATTTTATTAACAAAATAGGATGAAATGAAGGGAGAATCACAGGGCAAGGTTAGTGCCCCTTCAGATTTTATATGGGATAAACCGGTGCACAGCCCCAGTAGTGGTCCCTGATCCTTTTCCATATCAGTTACCAGAATGATGTTGGTATCTGTTTTTTGGTTTTGAATTTTAAAGTCTTCTACATATTTCTGGTAGGAGTCAAGCTGCTTTTTATCCCTTAAAACCACTATAATTTCGTCCACTAATCTTTCAACGATCTTTAGACTTTGGATTATCATGGGATCCTTATTTAAAGTCATTAATCCTTTATCTTGCCCCATGCGACGGCTTCTTCCACCACAAAGAATTATACATGATTTCATGTAACTTTAACCTCAAATTAAGGATTTTTTATACTTCACGAAATATAAAATTGTGGAAAACTTGAGAAATGTTATTGATTTATAAAAATATTGATTTATATGTACTTACCATCCTTTTTATCTGGAAAAAAAGTTTATAAGGCCGACCCATTTACATGAGCCGGGTGGTAGGGTAGTTGGGGCTCTCATTGGTTATGGTGAGGTCATGGGGGTGACTTTCCGTCATTCCACTGGTGGTGATCCTGACGAATTTGGCCTTTTCCCACATCTGGGATATGTTGGAGGCACCGCAGTAGCCCATGGATGCTTTAAGACCACCCATTAACTGGAATATCACTTCATTCACTGGCCCTTTAAATGGCACGACTCCTTCAACACCTTCAGGTACCAGCTTGGCGTGTTTCATTGGTCCCTTAACTTCCTGGAAGTATCGGTCGGTCCCTGCTCCAGAACCACCGGTCATGGCTCCCAGTGAACCCATTCCCCGGTACTGTTTGAATTTGCGACCGTTCATTATAACCACTTCACCGGGGGATTCGGTTGTTCCAGCCATTAAACTTCCCACCATAACTGAATCTGCTCCCACAGCTATGGCTTTGGCTACATCTCCCGAGTATCTTAAACCTCCATCTCCAATAACTGGAACTCCGTGTTCTTTGGCCACATCGGCTACAGAGGATATGGCAGTTAGTTGTGGGACTCCTACACCAGCTATGATTCGGGTGGTGCAGATTGAACCGGGGCCTATACCTACCTTGAAACCATCAATATCCGCACCAGATATAATGGCTTCGGCTGCTTCGCCAGTGGCAATGTTTCCCACTAAGAGGTCGGCATTGATGTTTTCCTTCATTTTTTTGGCTGATTTTATTATACTGGGCTTGTGGGCGTGGGCCACATCAATGGCAATGATATCTGCTCCAGCCTGGTCCAGGGCCATGGCCCGTTCCAGGTCAAAGGGCCCGGTGGCGGCAGCAACCAGGAAGCGACCATCCTCATCTCTGACGGCGTTGGGATGCATCTTGCGTTCCAGTATATCCCTTATGGTCACAATACCCACTATGCGATCGTCTTTAACCACGGGTAATCTTTCCACCTTGTTTTCGTAGGCAATGTCCAGGGCTTCTTCCGGGCTGGTTGATTCGGCTATGGTCACTACTTCTTCGGTCATGAATTCGCGTACCTTTTTCTGGGCATCAGAATTCATGATGGGTTTAATGTCACGGCGGCTGATAATACCCACTACCCTTCCATTGTCCACCACGGGAAGACCGCTGACTTCTTCCATGTCCATGATGACGTTGGCTTCGTATATGGAGTTTTCTGGAGAAGTGGTGATTACATCCTTTATGGTCAGATCCTCGGAATGTTTGACCTTTTTAACCTCAGCCACCTGTTCCTTGATGGTCATGTTACGGTGGATGACACCTAATCCTCCTTCCTGAGCCATTGCAATAGCCATTTCAGCTTCGGTTACCGTATCCATGGCTGAACTCACAACAGGTATGTTAATATTAAAATTACGTGAAACCTTGGTTTTGGTTTCTACATCTTTGGGTTCAATATTGGATATGGATGGTACCAGTAAAAAGTCATCAAACGTGTATCCTTCCGGGGCTTTGTTTAATTTATCTGAAAACATAATATTTCTCCTCCATTCCACATGACGTGGATTAAAATTAAAAGTGAAAGTTTAAAATCAACCAACAGTGACTTTATCCATCACCTAATGGATCAACTCAGGATCACCTCTCTCTATCTAAATTATTAGAGATTAGTTTTGTATTATTTATGTAGCTATCTGATTAATTATGTATTCAAGCTACTATTTGAATCAATTACCCTGGGAATTAGAATGGGTAGGCCTTCAGTTAAAGGCTCTGTACCAGCTGTTTTAAGCTGGCAACAGCTTCATGATGGATATGTCCTGAATTCCGGTCTCCACCAATACAGGCCGCACCCCGAATTCCAGCCACGTCACAGCCCAGCTCGGCCAGTAAAGGTAACTGTTCTTTGGTCACTGAACCAGCCAGGGCGGATTTAAGGCCGTAATCATGTATTTCAGTGGTGAACTGGGAAATTTTTTCTTCATCCATAAAGTCGAAGAGTGTTTTTCCATCCTTAACTGCAGTGTCCACCATGGCCAGGTCGGCACCACTGTCGGCAGCTACCCTGGGAATTTCCAAGGGGTCCACTGCACCTACGCGATGTGCATCAGCATAACCTGAGGCCACAATTGTGGCATCATCATTAAATTCATGAACTGCTTTAACCACGTTTTCCATTACTTCCAGAGCTTCGGAGTAATTTTTGGTTCCGTATAATCCTACTTTAATGTAATCTGCACCGGAAACTACGGCACCGGCAGCAGCCAGGGACACAGTTCCTGGTTTGTAGGGAACATCCCCCAGAGTTGCACTAACTTGCATGTCCTTGGGAGTTATTTCCCGTATATTTTTAATGACCCAGGGGAAATTAGCCCCTAATGAACCTTCTTTAGGATTTTTAACATCTATTATGTCTGCACCGCCGGCTATGGCTTCTCGTGCTTCTTGTGTGTTTATGGGACTGATCAAGAGAAGCAAATATGATTCCTCCTATATTATTATTTAACAAGTCTTTTAACTAATATTTAAAACCTATGATTAAGGGTAAGGCAATTACTTTTTAAATTGATCTATTTTTCATCCGGATTAAATGGTGATCTTCTCTTTTTGAGGTTATTTTTGATTTTGCCATGTTTTTCTGGATAAATTTCTTCTTTAACAGATTCTTCCCTTAACTCTTCCAGCATGAGATTTACTGGAATCTCCATTGGACATTCCACTGTGCACTGACCGCACAGTGTGCATTTGAATAGTCCCGAGTCGAAACATACATCATTATCATGGATGTAGCGGCTTAAAACCACACCCCTACCACCTAAGTGGCGGAGATATCCGAATTCAGGCCCTAATGTGGTGTACACTGGACAGTTAACAATGCAGGCCCCGCAACCAATGCACCACAAACATTCCTTTTTCTCCTGGATAGCTTCAGTACGCCCGTTATTTAAAAACACCACTACCACTCGCCTGGCACCGTACATGTCATTTAAAATGATCTGTTCAATATCTGCGGTCTTGGAGGGGGAGGATACCACATTCATATAAGCCGGCACAGTTTTCCCGGTGGCATAGATAGTTTCCAGTTTAACCACCGACACGGCATCTTCCAGGGTGGGTACTAACTTGTCAATACCCACCACCACGATGTGGAGATCCAGTAGGGTGAGGAGGCTGATGTTGCCTTCGTTGTGGACCATCAGGAGAGATCCATCCTCAGCAGCCACAGAGTTGGCCCCGGTTATCCCTACTCGACACTGGGAGATTTTTTCTATGATATCTGATTTAACCACATCCAGAATGGCCCGAGGTTCAGCTTCAATCTCCTTTTTAAACTCCTCGGATACAAGTTTGGCAATTATTTCCATATCCAGATGACAGGCCGGTCCGATGGGGTGAGTGGGGTTGCTCTGGTGGAACTGTACTATTCTATCCCCCAGATCAGTTTCCAGAACATTTACCTCATGCTCCTTCAGGTACTCGGTGAGTTGAATTTCACCGGCAGTGTTGGATTTGGATTTGGCCACTGTTTCTTCATTTTTAACCAGCTGGTAAATTGCTTCCCTGGCCTCTTCCGCATCATGGGCCATGATCACTTCTATCCCATTGTTCTCCAATGTTTCTCGTGCTTTTTCCAGAAGGGCAGATAGATGTTCAACTGAATATTCCCTGATCTTTTTAACCTTTTCCTTTAAATCAAGGGTACGTTCATCCTCAAGGAGGGCGGACCTTCTCTTATTCAATATACCAAAGGAACGGTTCATGATTTTAAGGGAGGGATCATTCATGTTTAAGCCTCCTTAACATGAACTGGGATAAGTCCCGGATATCCACCTCTTCCCCAGTAACCCTGGTGGAGGAAGAACTCTCCTTTTGGGATAATTCCAGGTTAAGAATACAGAAGGGACAACAGGTTACCAGAGTGGTGGCACCAGTATTTCGGGCATCTTCCACTCTATTTTTCCCAATTTCTTCAGATAATTCAGGGAAAGCAGATTTAACGCCGCCACCAGCCCCACAACATCGGGCTTTTTCCTGGGTGCGTTCCATTTCCACCAGTTCTCCGTAGGCATGGATAACCTCTCGTGGAGTCTGGTACTCTTTCTGGTGGCGTCCCAAGTGGCAGGGGTCGTGGTAGGTTACCTTTTCCTGGCTGGGAGAGGTTTCAAGCAGACCCTCCTCTATTAACTCCTGGAATAGTCTGGAGGTGTGGATAACATCCACTTTTTCCCCTAAAATCTCAGGATAATCCTCTTTAAAAGTACGATAACAACCGGCACAGGAAACCAGGACCTGTTCACCTCTGATATCTTCCAGGGTGTCCTGCATAACCGGGAGGGCTTCCTCCTTAAAACCAGTGCGCAAAAGCACTGAACCACAGCACCCCTCATCTTCCAGTATCCGGTATTCTATTCCTGCTTTATGGAGCAGCTCTTCAGTAGCATGGGGAATCTCTTTTAGTTTCTCCCGCGACAGGCATCCTCTAAAGTAAATCATAAATGTCACCGTGCATGCACTTAAATTAGTAAATTCGTCCCTAAACAGACCTACACTAAATATTATTCATTCATCAACATTTTTTAATTAAATAAATGATATTTCAACCTTTTATAAACCTTTTATAGAATTAATTCACCTGGATTCAAATAATAAGGAATTAATTCTTAAATTGGAATACCATTAATATCCAATAATAATTAGATTACAGATATTAGAAATCAAATTAGAATATGTAGTTATAGGGGATATATTTTTGATCCTAAATCACCACTTATCTGGAGAAAACAGTTATCCCTAATCAGGGATTATAATTAACATGTGAAGTATAAGAAGGGAGTTTAAGTGACAAGGGATTAAACAAGGGATTAAATCATTAACAGATAATTAAATAAATAATTTTTACAATAAATAATTTATTATTAGAATAAATAAGTTTTATTACCAGAAAATAATTTCAGGGGATTTTAAAATGACCTATTTAATCTGCGAAAGGTGCGGGGGATATTACCAGCTTAAAGAAGGAGAAAAGGTAGAAGATTTCAGTGATGAATGTGAATGTGGAGGGAAACTATTTTACACCGAAAGTTTACCTGAAAATAGAGAAGGGGAGATTTACCAGGATGATCCAACCGAAGATACCTTCTATACAGATGAATATTCGCAACAAGACCAGGTTGAAGTTGAACCCCCAATAAATAATCAGATTGACGGTGTAGGGCCGCAGACAGATTACCAGATTGAGGATATAGAACCACAGGCAGATAACCAGACTGAGGATATGGAACCACCAGAAAATATCCAAATTGAGGATATAAATGAGAGTATCACCCTCTCAGAACAAGATAAAAAACGAAAAGAGTATAAATATGCCCTGGAATTACAGGAGATACTGGATCTTAGGGGAAGTTATGTGATCAAAGAAGGGGTGGGAGGTCAATCCTTTAAAGTCGTTCCAGAAGGAATAGAAACCCACAACGGATTGTTCATTAAATTTACCGACATAATCAGTGTGGAAGATGTCAGCAAACCCCGTACCGTAGAGAAAAAATCTGGAATAGCTGGTTTAATCTCCTCTGGCCAGTCTCTCCTCAGCTCAACACGCCGGACTTTAAAACTCCGTTATTTTGAGGGGGAAATAGAATTCAAAGATGTTAAGAAAAACGATGCCAAAAGACTGGTGAGTTACATCAACCGACTAATCAGCAAAGAATAAACGAATCAAAAAAATATTTGGTGGTTTATGAGTTTTATAGACATCATCGTTGGGGTTAAAAACGAAGAAAAATACATTAAAAAATGTATCACCAGTCTGCAGAATCAAACCATTACAGATATCAACATCCTGGTTGTGGATGGTCTTTCCGTTGATAAAACACCCCATATTGTCCGTGAAATATCGGGAAAAGACCCCCGGGTAAAACTCCTTATAAACCCCCAGGAAGTGATAGGTTCAGCCCGTAACCTTGGACTGGAACATTCTAGTGCTGAATACGTTGCCTACCTCGACGGGCACTGCTACGTAGGTCAGGATTGGCTGGAAACCCTCTACAAATCATTAGAAAAATATCATAAACAGTGTAGATTGGCCGCAGTGGGGTCTACTTATTCTTCTCCACCGGATGACTCTTTCTTCGGTAAAACCATTGCCCTTGCCCAACAAACCATTTTTGGCGGGTTTGGCACGTCTTACACTTCCAGTCAAAAGGTGGTGCTGGTGGAAACCGTGGCCTTCGCTCTTTACCAGCGTTCCACACTGGAAAAAGAAAATGTAACCTATGATGAATCCATGACCCAGTGTGAAGACACGGATTTCAATTATCAACTGGTTAAAGCAGGTTATAAACTACTACGTCATCCCCAAGCACTGGTTTACCAGTACCGCCGCCCCAACTCCCGGGAGTTTTACCGGCAGATGGTTAACTACGGGGAAGGACGGGCCAAATTTGCACGAAAACATCCTGAAACCTTGAAATGGTATCATTTAATCCCCTTAATTTTTATCATTTATCCTGCCCTATTCTTAATAATTTTACTACTCTACCTAACTGGTTATTTAGGGATAAACATCCTCCTCCTGGTTTTAATCCCACTATTATTATATGTCTTCCTGGATATGGTTTACACCATGATGCTGGTGGTAAAGCTGGGTAACTGGAGGGGTATCTATTCCTTGCTGGTATTCCCCCTGGAACACTGGGGATACGGGTTAGGATTTTTAAAAGGCCTATTGAAAAGATGATTTATAATGTGTAGTGAACTCAGGAAGTGTAAATTATAATGAGTAATGAATCCCCCCGGGTTTCCATAATCATCTTAAACTGGAATGGATGGAAGGACACCCTGGAATGTTTAGAATCCATTTACCAGATTGATTACTCCAATTATGATGTGCTGGTGGTGGATAATGCCTCCCAGGATAACTCCCTGGAAAAAATTAAAAACTACGCACAGGGATTGGAAACAGTTGAATCAAGGTTAGTGGCTTACCGTTTTCAGAATAAACCACTCGAAGTTTTTGTATTTTCTGAAAAAGATTATTTCAATCTTTTGGGCACCGTTAAAGAAGATTTGGATCTTATTCCTTCAGATAAAAGGATCATAATTCTTAAAAATAACCAAAACCATGGTTATGCCCAGGGAAACAACCTTGCCATTGAATTCGCCCTTAAACACCTGGATCCAGATTACATTCTAATTTTAAATAACGACACTGTGGTTCATGAAGATTCTGTTAAGTGCATGGTCAACGCCGCCCAAAAAGATGAAAAAATTGGGGCAGTTACTCCCAAGGTATATTATTACGATTACCAGGGTAGGTCTGATGTTATAAGCCATGCTGGAGAAAAATTCAACCTGTACATAGGTCGAGGTAAACGATTCTGCAAGAACCAGGTGGACACAGGCCAATGTGACCAACCTCGAACTGTGGACACCATTGAGGGCTGTTCCCTACTCCTTAAAACCGAAGTGTTGCAGGAGGTGGGTCTCTTTGATCCAGTGTACTTCGCCTACTGGGAGGACACCGACCTCTGTTTCCGGATCCGAAAAGAGGGTTACCAACTTTCATACGTCCCTCAATCCAGAATATGGCATAAGATCGGTGTTTCTTGGGACAGTTATTTCAGCTACTTCGTGATATACCATTACCTGGTGCGCAACCGTTTGCTATTTATGTGGAGGTTTGCTTCACCACTCCAGAAAACTACCTTCACCGTGTTCTTCGGTTTTTACCTCTTAGCCAACATAGTATTGATACTCATTAAAGAGGACATGGAAACATCAAAAGAAGGATTAAAGGCCATGTATAGGGGAATAAAAGATTTCAATAAGATCAATCCTTAGAAACTTACATATTAACTTATAAACTTACACATTGGCCTATATCTGAAAAGATTCATTTGATTAAATAGATGAGTATATTTAATAATTGAAAGAAGGATATAGATTTAAAGGTAGTTAAAATAGATAAAATTACTGGTTAATTTACAGATATAATTTCATTACTCTACTCACAATTAATAAAACACATTAATAAAGCATGTATTACCATTAAATATATTAATTACCAGATTTTTATGAATTCCATTCAAAAAATAGCCAAAAACGTAGGAATTCTTTTCACCTCCCAAATTGTAAGTTACATCTTCACCTTCTTTGTGGTAATTTACACTGCCCGCTATCTGGGTGCTGAAAACTTTGGTATTTTATCACTGGCCCTTTCAATTTCGGCAATTGTTGGTGTCTCTGCTGATTTAGGCTTTAATTCATTAATTGTCCGGGAAGTAGCTCGAAACAAAAAATTAGAATCCAAATATGTGAGTAATGTCCTGTTAATTAAAATTTTACTGTTGTTCCTCACTTATGGAATTACTGCCATAATGGTGACGGTTTTAAATTATTCTGCTCTGGTGAAAACTGTAATTTATGTCATCACCCTGTACGTGGTGATAAATTCATTTTACGGCGTATTTAACTCGGTTTTCCAGGCCCACGAAAAAATGGAATACATTGCCGTAGGAACTGTACTCAGTGGACTAATACTGTTTGTGGGGACATTTATTGGACTGTATCTTCATTATAACCTTCTGTATTTTGCGGTGATCTATGTTGTTTCCAGCAGTCTGGTGTTTATTTACATTTTCCTGGCATACCTGCGGAAATTTTCACTACCAAAATTAAGTGATCTCGACTGGGAGTTTTCCTACCTTAACTTTAAAGAAGCCCTTTACTTTGGAATCACCGCATTCCTGGTGGCTATTTATTTTTACGTGTCTTCCATTCTTCTTTCTATTCTGGATGGTAACTACGCCGTGGGCATATTCAATGCCTCCTGGCGGTTAATTTCTGTTTTCCTATTTATACCCAATGCTGTAATATTGGCTTTGTTTCCAGTAATGTCTAGACACTTCCAATCATCAAAGGAGCTTCTGGAATTCGAATATAATAAAATTTTTAAATATTTATCCGTTATTTCTGTCTTTATCATGATTTACGGCTTTATATTTGCTAAGGAAATAATTGGTATCTGTTATGGTGCCGGTTATTCTGATTCAGTGGTTACCCTTCAGGTGGTGATCTTTGCCGTGCCGGTCATTTTTATCACCACTTTGTTCGGTAATCTTTTGGGAAGTGTGAATCAGCAGAGGTTTGTCACCATTGTGGCAGCAATTAATGCCGTGGCCAATATACTGTTGAATATTCTGTTAATTTCCCAGTTGAGCTACATTGGTGCTGCCTTAGTAACCATCTTCACGGAATCCATTGGATTTTTGCTGATGTTTTATTATATATCCAAGTACATATTCAAGATATCAATAGTAAGTAGCCTGAAGAGAATAATATTCATAGGTATTGTCACGGCCTTGGCAATGTACGTCTTAAAACTTCAGATTAACTGGGTTTTCTCTGCTGTAGTGGGATTCCTACTATTTGGGATACTTTTACTTAAGTTAAAGGTGATTTCCAGTGGGGATATAAAAATGTTCAAGGAAATTTTGTGATGAAAATGAGAATTAATGATGTGGTTAAAACTCAATTTGATTTTGGATGGAAGAAATGGGGTAAAAATGTTCCAGGTTATGCAGAACCAACCCTAAAACATCAAAAGGGAGATATACTTGACATAGGCTGTGCAACCTGTGAATTATACGTCTATCTCAAGAAAAACGGATGGAATGGTAATTACTATGGCATTGACATTAAAAGGTACCCTGGTTATGATTATCCTGATGGTGCCCACCTGATAATTGGAGATCCCATGGAAATGGAATTTCCCCCGGTTGACACCATTGTACTCTACAATATTCTGGAACATGTGGATGATCCCGTGGGTTTACTGGAAAAAGCCCTGGCCAGTTCTAAAAACGTGCTGATCAACGTACCCAAAAGGAATGAAGAACTATGGGAGTATGGGGTAGTAGAGTTTCACCAACTGGATAAAACCCATAGAAATTGCGGATTTTCCACGGAAGAGGTCTATAAATTGTGTGACATTGCTGGAGGTAGCCTAGTGGATTATGAAGAATTTATTGAAATTAAACCTACCTTTGGGCTGGCTTCCTGGAATAGTAATCTACCAAAATATGCCATGATCCTTTTAAACCGGATATCCTTCGCTATTTTGAATCTCTTTTTCTCATCACGAAAATTCTACAGTGACATCTGGTGTGAAGTAGTGAAAAAATGAAGATAGGAATACTATCCTGGATACTGGACCGGGAAAGGACGGGTATTGATAATTACCTCTACAACATTGTCCGGGAAATGATTATTAAGGATAAATCCCGTGACATAACCCTGATCCATTACCGGAAAACAGACAACCCCCTTTACCAGATGGTAAATGAGGTGGTTATTGGTTCTTTACCGGGAAATATGGAAAATCCAGTGAGCCTGTCCCGGGCTCTTAAAAGAGAGGAAATCGATGTGTTGCATTTACCCTCCCATATGGCACTCCAGGTTAACCCTTTTTTCGTAAGTTCCCAAGTGAAAAAGGTTTTAACCATCCACGATCTTATTCCATTTTTCTTCAAGGACAAGCTCCCTTTTTTCTATAAATTCTGGGCACCCTCATTGAAGCTAATCAAGAACAGACCCCACTGTATAATCACCGACTCACAAAACACACGTAATGACCTCATAAACCATCTCCAGATACCTGAAGAAAAGATAAAAGTCATTCCCCTGGCTCCTAATAAAGATTACACTTTTATGGAGGACAAAGCTCCAGTAAAAGACGAAATACTGGCTAAGTATGGGATATCTTCCCCCTTCATCCTTTACGTGGGGACGGTTGAATTACGTAAAAATATCCCCCTTATCATTAAATCCTTTTATAAGCTCTTAAAGAGTGGAGTGGAGTGTAAATTGGTATTGATTGGAAAATTAGGTTATGGATTTCCTGAAATATCTCAAACTGTAGAGACACTGGGACTGGGGGATCAGGTTCTGTTCATGGGTTATGTTCCTGATGAGGATCTGGTTAAATTCTACAATGCTGCCGATTTATTCGTCTTCCCCTCACTATACGAAGGATTTGGACTACCTCCCCTGGAAGCCATGGCCTGTGGATGTCCACTAATATCATCAAACACCTCTTCCCTACCCGAAGTAGTGGGGGATGCGGGAATCACTCTGGATCCAGAGGACTGTGAAGGGTTCACCAAAGCCATGTACCAGGTAATGACCAGTCCCGGTCTCCAGGAGGAAATGAGTCAGCAAAGTCTGGAAAGGGCTAAATTATTTTCCTGGAAAAAAACTGCCGAGGAAACCTGGAAAGTATACCAGGAAGTCCATAAAGAGGGTTATTAAATAAAGAATGAATTCCCTAAATAAAGAAATGGATTCCCCTTTAAGTTAAAATTGAACCATTTAAGTTAAAATTGAAGATGGATTAAAAAATTCAATAAAGCTGAAGGTTTAGTAATCATGAAAATAGCTGTATTTCATAACCTGCCCACGGGAGGGGCCAAGAGGGCACTGTACAACAGTGTTGAATTCCTGTCCCGGGATCATCAGGTTGATGTTTTTGTTCCTTCCCTGGCTGATGAAGATTATCTATCCTTGAAGGATGTAGCCCATGGTTTTCGCATTTATCCCGTGAAAAATACCCTCCCTGGTTTTTTATACTCGACCCTGAAGTACTTCCCCTCCAAAATTTCCATCAGGGACCTGGAAAAAACCCAGAAACAAATGGCCCAGGAGGTTAACCGCAGGGACTATGATGTGGTTCTCTGTGAGCAGGATAAATACACCATGGCTCCCTTCTTTTTGAAATACCTTAAAAAACCACATGTTTATTTTTGCCAGCAACCCGTACATTCCCAGGGTAAGATTTCCCAGATACTGTACAATGAGGCGGGCATAAAAACCTCCTTTAACGTCGAAGCCCTGCGTTTTAGACTTTTCATGAATCGTATGATTAACCTGGACCAAAAATTGACCAGTCACTCACACTACACTGTGGTAAATTCCTATTTTTCCCATGAAACCGTATTAAGAAGTTACGGAGTAAATGCCCTGGTTTCTTACCTGGGAGTGGATACCAGTCAGTTCCGGCCAATGGATATTCCCCGTGAAAACTTCATCCTCTCTGTAGGCCGTTGCATACCAGAAAAAGGCTTTGATTTTATTATAAAATCCCTGGGAAAAATTGATGAAAAAACACGCCCGGAACTGGTTCTTATCTCTGACTTGGTAAATATATACTGGAAAAATTATCTGGAAAACCTGGCCCACCAGTTAAATGTTAAATTGAAGATTTTGGTTCTGGTAACTGATGAAGAACTGGTGGAACTTTATAATAAGGCTCAACTTGTTGTTTATGCACCTTATCTTGAACCCTTTGGCCTGGTTCCCCTGGAAGCCATGAGTTGCCGCACCCCAGTGATAGGAGTAAAGGAGGGAGGTGTAAGGGAAACCATCCAACATCAGGAGACAGGAATACTCACCGATAGGGATGAAGTATCGTTCTCCCAGGTAGTTACCGAACTGCTGCTTGATCAAGATAAAAGGGAAAAACTGGCCACACAATCTTATAAGAACATCCAGAAATTCTGGACACTGGAATGTTCTGGAAAAAGATTATTAAATCATTTAGAGCGTACAGTTGATTTATATTAAGTTCAAGCCATATTATCCATGTTAACATGTTAGATTAAGGCCCTGGTTTGAATATGAAAAATAAAGACCATGATCTGGAGACAACTCACCGTGTTTCCATAGTGATTATAAATTGGAATAACTGGATGGACACCCTGGAATGTTTAAAATCACTATTAAATATTAACAACTCCGTATTCCAGATTGTTCTGGTGGATAACAATTCCACTGATGACTCCATCACTCAGATCCGGGATTTTGCCCGACAAATACCCCTGGAAATTGCTGAATTTAGAGAAGGTGAATTAGAAAACCCTCGATCTAAAAATGATTTGCAGGAGAAACTGGTACTGATCAAGAATAATATTAATCATGGTTTTGCAGCTGGAAACAATATTGGGGTGCACTTTGCCTTGCAATATCTTAACCCGGATTATGTCTTACTTTTAAATAACGATACCATTACCCATGAAAATTTCCTGGATGAATTGCTTAGGGTGGCCTGCCGAAATGATAGAGTGGGAAGTATACAACCGGTTCTGCTAAATTATGATGCATCAGCCATTGATTCCCTGGGCCAGGAGTGCTACTGGTGGGGTGCTGAGGATATCTGCATGGGACAGCCCCTTAACCACATTGAAAAGGGAATATTCAGTGATGGGGAAATATTCGGGTCCTGTGCAGCAGCCGCCCTCTATCCCTGCGAAGTTTTAAGGGAAACTGGACTGTTTGATGGGGATTTCTTTGTGGAACTGGAAGACGTAGATCTTTCCTGGAGGATCCGTTTATCTGGTTATAACTCATTTTTAGCCGGAAAAGCATTGGTTTATCATAAACGCGGTGTTTCTGGTACTCTGTCATCCAGGGATATAATTAAAGGGGTGAAGGATGAGTCCATGGTACATAAATGGCACCGTCAGAGTAGAAACTGGCTAATAATTGTCACCCGTTACTACCCTAAATCAATCATAGCCAAGGCAATATTCAGATATCCTCATAAAGTGCTTTTCACCCTTTTCAGGTTAATCTATTCGTCTATTATACTGGGAAAAATTAGAAAAACCGGTAAAATTTTACACAAAAATTTAAAAGTCCGCAAGAAAGTTAAAAAAAATAGATTTTGGAGTCAAATTTGGCAGAAATGGCTTAAAAGTAGTCCCACAACATGTGGAAATGTGAATGATGGATAGTCAAATCTTTTCATGCAATTGGATTCCATTTCACAAACAATTCCTTTATATTGGGGCTTTCCAGTAACCGTATATAACTTTCAGTGACAAGTGAACAGGATGAGGATGAAACTAAGGGTAACCCCTTAAATCCCAGGAGATTGGTTATGGTTTCATCAGTTCTTGTGTGAATCTATATTATTTTCTTCTGTTTCAGAATCCTTATCCTTTGGAGGGGTTTTTCTCTCAAAATCTGAGGATTGGCCTTTTTCTAGTGCTATTTCCTGTACTAAATGGGTTATTTCTTCCTCAACATTTTCGATCATGTTGTATATTTTGAATATAAAATAATAACAGCCAATTAACCCAATTATAAGTATTAAATCAAGTCCCCGACCAATTCCAGTGGCTCTGGCCAGTAATGAACTGGTATCCGGATTAACCGAGAAAATGATCAGCAGTATCCACACTGCACTCCACACCAGGAGCATATTGAGGGACATTTTCCCACTTTTGAATCTTAAAAAGGTGACTATTATACCAATTATCCCGATTAACACTCCAATATACTGATATAATATCATTGACACAACCTCCAATTGGTTCCTGAATTGTTATTAATGTTCTTGAAATATTCTTAAAATACACTTTCTTAAATTATACTTGAAAATATTCCTTACTTGAAAATATTCCTGATTAATTTGGCCAGTATTTTAAGTCCTACCTTGGTGTTGGTTCCCTTGGAGAGGGAGTAATCAGTGTAAATGGTGGTAATGGGTACTTCTACCAGTCGCAATTTTTTACGCTGCACTTCTCCAATGATCTCTGAGGAAATACCGTAATCACGGGAGTGAAGTTCCATTGACCCTGCTGCTTCGTTGCTGAATGCACGCAGACCTGATTGGGAGTCTTCAACATCCCTACCATAAAAGAGGAGGGTTATTAAATTCATCACCACATTCCCAAACTTCTTACGAAAGGGCATTTCTTGAAAGTTCCTCTTCCCAATCACCACATCGGCCTCACCATTGATCAGGGGCAGACATAGGGGGATGATATCCGGGGAGTGGTGCTGACCATCGGCATCGAAGGTTACGATTATATCTGCATTGTGTGATAGGGCGGCCTTAATACCGGTTCGCAGAGCACCACCCAATCCCCGGTTTATAGGATGCCGGTAAAGACTTACCTGGGAGGGATATCTTTTTACGAAACCACTGGCGACCCAATAGGTGTTGTCGGTGGAACCATCATCAACCACCATCAGATTAACACCAAGATCAACCAGTTCCCCCATAACGCCATCTAAGGTTTTCTCCTCATTGTAAGCAGGTAAAATGACGTATATGCCTTTTTGCTGCTGGAATAAATCTACCGTGGCTTCAATACTATTCAATATGATTTCTCCTCGGGTTAAATGACTGCTATAATGGTTTTAAAGTCTTAATCAGTTTCTATGCTTTTTTAAATCAATTTCTATGCTTCTTAATTTAATATTCAATTCAACTGATAAAGCAGGATATCTCGAGATATTTCACAACCAACCCAATTTTTTTGACATTAACTGAGTTTTATTGCCAGTTCAGCCACTCTTTTACCCAGATTCTGTGAGGTTTGCAATCCAATCTCATCCTCAGCAGTGGCTCCCACACCAGTTCCACCGTAGTGGGCCATAGGGGCCCCATCACCAACAACTATGGCATCCTGGATGAGTAAAAACTCATGAATAGCAGCAATCGTGGTTTCCTGACCACCATTACGGGATCCTCCAGTAGCTATGGCTCCACCAACCTTATTTTTAAGTTTAAAATCCATCCGCAGTGGTCTGGAGCGGTCCATTAACATTTTAAGTTGTGAAGTTACATTGCCAAAGTATACCGGGCTTCCAATGATAAAACCATCGGCTTTCACCATTTTTTCCAGTATTTCTCCCATATCATCGTATATGGCACATTCACCAGTGGCTTTGCATATATCACAAGCCACACAGGGCTCAATTTCGGCACTTCCCAATCTCACCAGTTCTATCTCTGCTCCTACATCACCGGCGGCCTTTAAAGCTTCTTTTATCAGGTTTTCAGTGTTACCTTCTTTACGGGGACTTCCAACTATTCCCATGATTCTAACCAATTGAACATCCTCCCAATATAAATTCAGGATTTTTAAAAATTTCTTTGACAAAAAAATTTTTACCTTTTTGATAATTGAATCTTATTATCCTAATCGTTTGATAAATCCATGTCATTCATATTAATGATTCTATATTAAAAATAGTATCCTCAATTTTAAGTAGTTGTATGCTTAGAGTATACCTTAACTTTTTCCGGGGATGATTATGGTTAAGCCCGAGATAAAGTGATTTTCAAAGAAAGACCTTCTTAAACTGTTAATCTTAAGTTTTACATTGATTTAAAAATAATTATAATATTATTTTAGGAATCATATTTTAGGAATCATTAAAATTGCATTTTTTAAAAAGCTAGGGAGTTAGTTCAATGACAAATATTAAAAATAATCATTATACTCCTTTAATCCCTGAAGAAGCGGCTATGGCTCTGGTAAGAGAATGGTCCCTGAGAGAAAGGAATGGGGATAAAAATGCCCGCCAGTGGGCGGCCCAGGAGTTGAATGCTTTCCTGGTGGAAACTGCCGACGGCACTTACACTTTAAAATCACAGATAAAGGATGATTCATCGGAAACCATGCACACCACCCATGGTGCACTCCGGGAAGCCCGTGAAAAATTCGCAGAACCATCCCAGTTAAGGGGAAGGAAGAATATTGCTATTCTGGATATCTGCAGTGGACTGGGAGTCAATGCAGCCGCAGCACTGGAGAACTTAAAAGATCCCATCCAAGGTTGGAAGATGGAACACTTGGTCCTGGATATGGTGGAAATATCTTGGGAAACCCTGGCCGCCACTTTAATAATCCCCAGAATCTCTGAATATCATGATATTATCAGGAAAGCCGTAGAAAATTACCTGGTAGAACATGGTCTGCTCGCATTTTCCTGGGAAGAAAAAGAAATACCGCTTTCTGTGGATATTCAGGTGCACTGTAAGGATGCCCGGAAATTGGTGGCTGAAATTCCAGAAAACACGGAGTACGATGCTGTATTTCTGGATCCCTTCAGCCCGGCCAGATCACCCGAGCTTTACACCAATGAATTCCTTTCTAAACTTGCAAATTTACTGAAAAACGATGGTGTTATTTTAACCTATACCTCTGCCGCCCCGGTGCGTTACGCACTTCTAAACGCAGGACTGGAAATAGGTGAAGGTCCAGTTCTGGGGAGAAGTGGTGGAACCATAGCTTCACCTTCCAGGGATAGGATAACCAAACCCCTGAAAGCTGCTGATGAACGTATGGTGGCCCTTTCTGATGCCGGGATACCCTACAGAGATCCTGATTTAAACGCTTTAACTGAGGACATACTGAATAACCGGCACAAAGAGAGAATGGAAGTAAGAGGTGAGTCTAAATTGGCTTCTACCGTTAAAACTCCGGTATATCTGGTCAGTGATATGGGTTATGAGCGCCAGAAACGGCGGGTGCTTAAACATTTGCAGAAATTTAATATTAATAGTTTAAATGACTCTAAAGCACGGTTCCTGGTCTGCCCCCAGTTTCCACAGTGCATATGCCATTGTCATCAGGAACGGCCAGCAACATCAAGGGGAAGAATCAAAGAAATGGAAAAGAGAATGGAGATTATATCCCATCTATGAAAAATTTAAGGGAATAAAATAAACTGTCCCTTTAATAACCCTCTCTAATGGTAATTCCTACAGTAAATATGGGTTTTATTAAGGATAAGGAATATAATCTAAGATTAACCATACCAAAATCATTAAAACATTAAACTTAAATTATTAACAATCTCTTTATGTAATTTTTCAGATTATGAGTTTCGTTTTATAAAGATTCTAAAGATTTTACGAAAGGTGAAGAATTTGAACTTTGAGATAAAGTATAAAGATGGCCGGGGAAGAGTGGGAATCCTTAAAACTCCCCATGGAACTATAAAAACCCCTGCCTTGATGCCAGTCATACATCCGGGAAAACAGACCATCCAGGTTGCTGATTACGGAGCGGAGGTAGTGATCACCAATGCTTACCTCATTTATAAAAATGAGGAACTGCGGGAAAAAGCCCTGCAAGACGGGGTTCATGAACTAATAAACTTCCCGGGACCCATTATCACTGATTCTGGATCATTCCAGCTCTCCCTGTATGGGGATGTGGAGGTATCCAACCAGGAAATAGTGGAGTTTCAGGAAAAGATCGGGACGGATATTGGAACCTCTCTGGACCTACCCACACCTCCCTCGGTTAAAAGGGAACGTGCTGAAAAAGAGCTTAAAATCACCCTCCAGAGAGCCCAGGAAGCATTGGAAGTCAGAAAGGAACTCATGTTAAACTCAGTGGTCCAGGGATCCACCTTCCCTGACCTGCGCAGTGAATGTGCCCAAGCACTGGGAGAAATGGACTTCCAGGTACACCCCATCGGGGCAGTGGTACCACTCATGGAATCTTACCGTTACCATGAACTGGTGGATGTGGTCATGTCCTCGGTGAGTTATCTGCCTGATTCTCGGCCCCGCCACCTTATGGGTGCCGGTCACCCCATGTTATTTTCCCTGGCAGTGGCCATGGGCTGTGATCTTTTTGATTCTGCAGCATACATCCTCTATGCCGAGGCAGACCGGCTACTAATGCCTAACGGAACCTTGAAACTGGAGAACCTCTATGAAATGCCCTGTTCCTGTGAAGTGTGCACCAACTACACTCCAGATGAACTGAGGGGAATGGAAAAGGAAAAGAGGAGGGATCTCCTTGCAATTCACAATTTAAGGGTGAGTTTTGCGGAGATAAGGATGATACACCAGGCCATAATTGAGGGAAGCCTGTGGGAACTGGTTG